>CAZEAV010000145.1:0-6977 GCA_964510215.1 uncultured Iamiaceae bacterium | reverse complement strand
GCGCTGGTGCTCATCGGGTTCGCGTACCGGCGCCGGGCCAACCGGGTGGAGTCGGTGCTGCTCGACGCACCGATCGGTCCGCCGTCTCGGGGCGATCCGCCGGCGACCGGGCCCGCCGGCGGCGACGCCCCGCCCACAGGGACCTCTGATGACGGGCTCGACGCCGAAACACACGAAAGGCCGCCGGATGTCATGTGAGGTTCGGACAGTCCGGCGTTCTCCGTAGTCGACCACGGAAGACGACCGCGGCTGCGCACCGTATCTTGCCTGCACCATGACCGTGGAGCGAGCCGGACAGTCCGTGGCGGGAATCACCGTGTGCGCCGCCGTGACCCTCGTGGTCGCGGCGGCGTGGACGGCCCCGAGCCGTCGGAGTTGGGCCATTGCGCCACCTTCGGTCGTCGAGCTCGCCACGTCGGCGCATCCGAGCGCTCGGGCGACCGCGGTGACGAACGACGGCGTGGCAGTCGGGTGGGACGCCGACCTGGCCGGCGAGGGCTTCACCTACGACCTGACCACCGGCATCGTCACCCCGATCGGGACCTTGCCGGGCAGTGACTGGTCGCACCCCAGCGACGTCAACGATTCGGGTCTCGTGGTGGGGGACGCGCACTTCGCGGGGAGCCCTGCGCACACCGAGGGTTTCGTGCGGGATCCGGCAACCCATGCGATGACGTCCCTCGGCGTGGCACCGGGGTACACGAGCGTGGATGTCACGGCCGTCGACGACGCGGGGCTGATCGTCGGCCAGGAGGAGACGGCGTCGTCGACGACCGCGGTCACCTTCGCCCCGACGACCCATGTGCCGAGTCCGATCGTCGGCCTCCCTGCAGGCTGGCACGATGCCGTGGTCGAAGATGTCAACAACCACGGGATCGTGGTCGGGTCCGCCGTCGACCCGCACGGTTTCAGCCATGCGGTCGCGTTCGATCTGGGCGCGGGCACGATGCGGACGCTGGGGGAGCCTCCGGGCTATGTGCAGGGTCGTGCGTTCGGCGTCGACGACGCCGGTGAGATCGTCGGAAAGGCGCAGACGGGTCTCGGCGGCACGACCACCTTCACCTACGACCTGTCGACCCACACCCTGCGCGACGTCGGCATGCCGGCGGGGATCCCGGCCGACGTCTTCGGCACCTGGAGCGCTCCGAACGCTGCGGGAATTGCGGCCGTGTCGTTCGGGACCTCGTCGTTCAGCCACGCGTACACGCTGGATGTCGAAACCGGTGAGTGGACGCCGCTGCCGGTTCCGGCCGGCATGTCCGACGCCACGGCGACCGACGTGAACGACCATGGAGTCGTCGTCGGGTCCGCGTTCGTGGCGACCGGTCCGGTCATCGGTTCGGGTCCGATCCCGGCGGACGCGGTGGCGTGGATTCCCGCGGCCGCCCCGACTTCGACGACATCGACGACGTCGACTTCGATCATGCCGACTTCGACGACATCGACCACGTCGACATCGACCACGTCGACGTCGACCGGGCCGGTGACCTCGGCGCCGACCACCTCGGTGGTTCGGACGACGGCGTCGACCTCGTCGGTTCCGTCGACGACCGTGTCGGAGCCTGGTGGCTCCACCCCCACGAGGCGTCGCGGGGCGGGGGCCGATGCCCCGGCGAGACCCGCCACGGCGCGGGTTGCAGCCCCGGCCTACACGGGCTGAGCCGGCGCGCGCCGGCGCGGTCGGTCCCGTGACCGACGCCACTTGACGCCGGGCGTGGTGTTCGGCTTACCTATCATCATGGGTTCAGCGGTCTGGATCGTGCCTGCGTCTGCCGAGGTCGGGGAGGTGCGCTGAGATGTGGGTGTGTCTGTGCAAAGGCGTGACCGACCACGAGATCCGTGAACTGCTCGAATCGCCGTTCATCAACACCGTCTCCGATGTCGGCAAAGCCTGCGGCGCGGGCACCGGATGCGGCGGCTGCCGCTGCGAGATCGCCGAACTGTGCGCACAGGCACAGGCCGCGGCGGTCGAATCGGCCAGGGGCAAGGCGCCGGTGCCGACCGCGGAGCACCTCGGCGACATCGCCGGGTAGCATCGGGATCGTCCGACGTTCCAGGAGGCAGCCATGCAGGGCGAGGAGACGATCATCGAATTGTTGAACGACGTGCTCACCGCTGAGCTCACCGCCGTCAACCAGTACTTCGTGGACGCGAAGATGCTGAGCAACTGGGGCTATGCACGCCTGGGTGACCATTTCCGCTCCCAGTCGATCGACGAGATGAAGGACGCGGACGAACTGATCGAACGGATCCTGTACCTGGAGGGCATGCCGAATCTCCAGCGGATCGGCAAGCTCCACGTCGGGGAGAACGCCGTGGAGAAGCTCGGCGCCGCGCTCGATCTGGAGCGCGAGGCGGTCACGCGCCTGAACGCCGGTATCGCCGTGGCCGTGGACACCGGGGACAACGGCACCCGCGACCTGCTCGCCGAGATCCTCACCGGTGAGGAATCCCACGTGGACTGGTTGGAAGCCCAGCTGACGCTGATCGAACAGGTGGGTCAGGCGCAGTACCTGGCACAACAGATCCACGACTGACCGACTCCGGCGGGCCGGGTCGCTCGGGCCCCGGAGTCGAATTGTCACACCGGGGCGCGAGCATGTGCGCCATGTCCCCGAAAGTGCGTACGCAGTTCCGTTGTTCGTCGTGTGCTTCGACCGCGCCGCGCTGGAGTGGCCGTTGTGGTGACTGCGGTGCCTGGAACACGCTGGTGGAGGAGTCGGGAACCCTGCGGCCTCCCGCCCCTTTCGGGTCCGCGTCACGGCTCGGCGGATACGGTGTCGGCGGCCCGGGGGTGCCCCCCGCATCCGATGGCCCGCGGCCACGGGGAGAGGTCACCGTGCTGGGCGCCGCGCCCCGGCCCACCGGGATCAGCGAATTCGACCGCGTGGTGTCGGGTGGCTTGGTGCCTGGCTCGGTCACGCTGGTGTCGGGTCCGCCCGGCATCGGCAAGTCGACGCTCGCCCTGCAGGCCGCGGCGGGCCTGGCACGCTCGACCGACGCCCCGGTGCTCTATGTCGCGGCCGAGGAGTCCCCGGCCCAGGTTCGACGGCGCGCGGACCGACTCGGCCTGGCCACCGACAGCCGCCTGCTGGTCGATGCGGCGACGTCGCCGGCCGCCATCGCCGATTCGGTCGGCCGCGGTGAGGTGGCCGCGGTCATCGTCGACTCGATCCAGACGATCGTGGACCCCGAGGTGGCTTCGGCCGCAGGCAGCGTGGCGCAGGTCCGCACCTGTGCCCAACACCTGGCACGCCTCGCACGGGAAACCGCCACGACGGTCGTACTGATCGGCCACGTCACCAAGGACGGCTCCGTCGCCGGGCCCAGGACCCTGGAGCACGTGGTGGATTCGGTCTTGAGCTTCGAAGGCGACTCCCACGGCGTGCTGCGGCTGCTCCGGGCGACCAAGCACCGGTTCGGGCCGACCGGGGAACTCGGTATCTTCACGATGGAATCCGACGGGTTGCGCGGCGTCGCCGATGCCGGCGGATTCTTCCTGGACGAGCGGCACGCACCCATCGTCGGTTCCGTGGCGGTGCCGGTCACCGAAGGGCGCCGGACGCTTTTCGCCGAGGTCCAGGCGCTGGTGCAGCCACACCGGACGGGGTCCGCCGGGCGGGTTTGCAACGGGGTCGACCGGGGCCGCTTCGACCTGGTGCTGGCGGTGCTGGAGGGCTGCACCGACATCGGTGGCGAGGTCTACTGCTCGGTCGCCGGTGGTCTCGCGACGCGGGAACCCGCGGCGGATCTCGCGATCGCCCTGGCCGTGGTTTCGGCGACGACGGGCTTGGCGGTCGATCCGGCCACGCTGGTCTGTGGCGAGGTGAGCCTGGTCGGACGGATCCGGCGGGTCCCGCTCCTGCAACAGCGCCTCGCGGAAGCCCGCCGGCTGGGGTTCACCCGTGCGATCGTGCCCCAGGGAAGCGACGACGTCGCGCCCGCGGGGCTGGAGGTAACCCGGGCCGCAAGTCTCCGCGAAGCGCTGGAGGTCGCGTTCGGGCGGTCCGGGCGGCCGGGCCACCATCTGGCCACAGCCGCGTCGGGTCCCGGCCGTTTGCGGATCGTTCCTCCGTCGGCATGAGGGGTCGTGGCGGTGGGCGTGTCATCGTCGGGTGCCGAACGCTGCCGTGACGGGTGAGCGTGTCAGCCGTACCGATTCGGGATCCCGGTACGATGAGCCGATGGCCACGGAACGGACCGCCGCGCTGGAGCGGGCCATCGCTGCGGTCGCGCCCGGGCGGCCACTGCGGGAGGGGCTGAACCGGATCGTGCGTGCCGGCATGGGCGCGCTGATCGTGATCGGGGACGGCGAGGAGGTTCTCGGCGTGTGTTCCGGCGGTTTCGCCGTGGACGCGGTCTTCAGCCCCCAACGGCTGTCGGAGATGGCGAAGATGGACGGTGCGCTGATCCTCTCCGATGACCAGGAGCGGATCGTGCGGGCGAACGTGCACCTCGTCCCGGACCCGAGCGTGCCGACGACCGAGACCGGCACCCGACACCGCACGGCCGAGCGTGTCGCCCGCTCGCTCGGACTGCTGGTCATCTCCGTCTCGGAGCGCATGACGACGATCACCGTGTATCTGGGCGCCGAGAAGTACCCGCTCGACCCCATTCCCCGGGTTCTCGCCCGGGCCGACCAGGCGCTCCAGGCGCTCGAGCGCTATCGCAACCGTCACGACGCGGTACTGGCTGCTCTCGGCGCACTCGAGGTGCAGGATCTCGTCGCCATCCGCGATGTCGCGAGCGCGCTGCAACGTGCGGAGATGGTGTTGCGCATCGCCGAGGAGGTGGAAGGGTTCGTCCTGGAGTTGGGGACCGACGGACGGATGATCCGGCTGCAGTTGGTCGAACTCGTGGGCGGCGTCGCCAAGGCCCGAGAGCTGGTGGTCCGTGATTACCTTCCCGACTCCGAGGACTGGCTCGCCGAGGATGCGCTGGCGATGCTCTCGTCGTTGGACACCGACACGCTGGTCGATCTGGAGGCCGTCGCCGCCGTGCTGCGCCTGGAAGGTGGTGACAGCGACCTCGACGCGGTCATCCAACCCCGGGGCTACCGGATGCTCTCGAGGATCCCGCACCTGCCGGGACCATTGATCGACCGGGTGGTGGACAGGTTCTCGTTGCTGCACAAGTTGCTGCGGGCCGGCCCGGATGCACTGGACGAGGTGGAGGGCATGGGATCACACCGTGCCCGCACGGTGGCGGCCGCCCTGTCCCGGTTGGCCGAGACGTCGATGATCGAACGCTACGGCTGAAGCCGTACCGGCGGCTCGAACCGAGGCCGAAAAATGCCCGACCCCCGGCCAGATGGCCGGGGGTCGGATTCGGATGGGGCCTCGGCTCAGCCGGTGAACTTCGGGTTCCCGTTCACGGCGCTCGCCGGGGTGGCGGAGCCGCCGCCACCCTTGTGGTTCGAGCCAGGGCCGCCGTTGCCACCGTGACCGTTGCCGCCATTGCCGTTGCCGTTGCCGTTGCCGCCGCCGGGGTTGGAGGTGGTGGGCGTCGACGGGCATTCAGCCGGGGGAAACACCACGTTGCCTTCCACGGTCGCGGGCACCGTCGTGGTGGTGCTTTGCGGTGTCGATGTGGTCGTGGTGGTCGGGTCGGCCTCGGGCGCCGCTTCGGCCTCCAGTATGATCGTCGTCGGAACGCCGGTCGTGGTGGGTGCGGCCGTCGTGGTCGGAGCGACCGTGGTGGTCGGAGCGGCCATCGTCGTGGTGGTCGTGGACGCTGCGGCCTCGACCGTCACCGGAGCGGTGTCGGTCGCGGCGATCACCGAAGCTCCGGCGCCCGATGCGGTTGCGGAGTTGGTGTAGGTCCCGGGTGTGGACGTCGCCTGTGCCACGAAGCTCAGGGTCAACGTGCCGGGGTTGTCATCGCTGCCCGCGGGCACGGTGAAGTCCCCGGTCCAGGTCAACGGGAGACAGTCCAGCGACGGGTCCTGGGTGGTCGCACCGGTGGTGCTTCCCGTCACGTAACCGAATCCATCGGGCAACATGTCGGTGATCTGGGTGATCGACTGCGGCGTGCCGGCCGGGTTCGCGATGGTGATCGTGTAGGTGACCTGGCCACCGGGGGCGACCGTTGACGGCTGCGCCGTCTTGGTCACGATCATCGGCCCGACACCGGCGGGCGAGAAGGTGGTGATCGAGGAGAACGTGGCGCTCGCGCCTGCGGCGATGGCCTGGCTCCAGCTCAACCCGCCGCCGTTGTCGTACGTTTCGCCGCTTTCGTCGGTCAGGACCGTGTCGGGCAGGGGCTGCATCGAGCCGACCGCCTGCCAGACGGTGTAGTAGCCGTCGACCATGTAGTTGCTCCCCGAGGTCAGCGGGTACCACTGCTCGATGCGGTTCGGGTCCGCCGAGTCGGGGTCGGCCACACAGGTCGGGGCGATACCGGCGTCGAGGCGACCGAGCCCGGAGTCGCTGCCCTGCAGGAAGCAGTCACCGGCACGATACACGATGGCGTTCACGGCGCTCGAGGACGTGACCTTCACGTCGGTGCGGACCGATTCCTGACCGATCACGTAGGTGTCGGTCTGGACGACGGTGAACGGACCGCCGGTCACGGTCGTCACGACCTTGAACGGGCTGGCCGCGGTGCCAGTTCCGGTCACCGGAGTCTGGGAGACCGGGGTCCAGGCAACGTAGCCGTCTGAGCCGGGTGTGTAGGGAGTCGCGGTCTGGCCGTCGAACGTAGGCCCATACAGGTGGGTGCCATCGGTGACGAAGGTGGCGCAGTCCGCGTCGCCGTAGAACTCAGTGTGGGTATCGCCGACGTGGTCGATGGCACATTTCAGATCGGGGGTGGTGGTCACTCTGGTGAGGGGCCCGGCGCTGGTGATGTCGGTGGCACCCGCACCGAGCGGACTGCCGACGAACAGCGCGAGCGCCGCGAAAAGGGCGACGACCGGGCCGATCGCGCGTAGCGACCGGTATTTCCTCCGACGAACGTGACTCGTAGCCATGAGCTCA
>CAZEAV010000144.1:0-6983 GCA_964510215.1 uncultured Iamiaceae bacterium | reverse complement strand
TCGACCCCGGTGTCGTGCCTCCATGCTCGCGCAGAGCTAGCGATCTGTCCAACAGTTGTGAGCGATATTTGTTATCGTCATCAGCGATGGATCTACGTCAGTTATCTGCTTTGCTGGCCGTCGGCGATCACCGCAGCTTCTCGGCCGCGGCCCGCAGCCTCCACACCGTGCAATCCAACGTTTCCGCCCACGTCGCCAAACTCGAGGCCGAGCTCGGGATGACGCTGGTGGATCGCTCGGACTGTTCCTTCACCGAAGCCGGCGAGCGGGTGGCGGCGCGGGCCCGGCGGATCCAGGGCGAGCTCGACGCGTTGGGCAGCGACCTCGCCTCCACCTCCCGGTCGATCACCGGGCCGGTACGACTGGGGATGATCGGAACCACCGCGCGCTGGCTCGTCCCGCTGGTCCTTCCCGAGACGGCACGGCGACACTCCCAGATCAGGTTGACGATCATCGATGCCACGACGACGTCGTTGATTCCCCAACTCCTCAACCGCCGACTCGACCTCGCGGTCGTCAATTTGCCCGTGCACTCCGAAGACGTCACCACCGAGGCGCTGTTCGAGGAGCGTCACGTCGTCGTCGCGCCCAAGAGCCACCCGTTGAGCCGGTTCGATGTCGTGGATCCGTCCGAGTTGGCCCGCCATCGGCTTCTCCTCCCACCCCGTGGGACCGCCTTCCGTGACGAACTCGACCTGGCCACCCACAAGCTCGGCGTGGAACTGCAGCCCGCGGCCGAAGTGGACGGCGTCCGCCTGCTCGCGACCCTGGCGTTCGAGGGGTACGGGGCCGCGGTCATTCCGGCGAGCGCCGCCCAACGACGCGAAAACGCGGAATGGAAGCGGATTCCGATCACCGGTCTGATGCCCAGGTCGGTGGGGCTGGCGAGCGAACGCCGCGCGTTGCTGTCCCGCCCCGCGCGGGCGATCCGCTCGATCGTGGTCGAAATCTGCCAGGAGCGGTCTGCGGCGTTCGTGGGAATCGGCTAGGACGCCCGTGCCCATTGTTCGGGATGGGCCCATGCTCGCCTAGGCTCGGAACCGACAACGAGCCTTGCAGCAAGCGACGGGTCGGACCCATCAGCTGGGCCGCATGAGCCCACCAGCGAGTATTCCAGGGAGCCTCCGCCGTGCCAGAGAGCGTAACCATCACCGACAACCGTTCGGGCGAAACGATCGAGATCCCCATCGTCAACGGCGGCATCGACGCCACCGAGTGGCACAAGCTCCTCGGCAACACGTGGTTCTTCGATCCGGGTTACGCGCAGACCGCGTGTACGGCGAGTGCGATCACCGAGATCGACGGTGAGAACGGCACGCTGCACTACCGGGGCTACCCCATCGAACAGCTCGCAGCGCACTCGACCTATCTGGAGGTCGCCTACCTGCTGATCTACGGCGAGCTTCCGACCGCCGCGCAGTTCGAGTCGTGGCGCCACGAGATCACCTATCACACGTTCATCCATGAAAACGTCCGCAAACGGTTCATGGAGGGCTTCCACTACGACGCCCACCCGATGGGCATGCTCGTTTCGGCGTTCGGAGCGCTTTCGACCTTCTACCACGAGGCCAAGCAGATCGACGACCCCGAGGTCCGCCACAAGCAGATCGTGCGCCTGGTCGCCAAGGTACCGACGCTCGCCGCGTGCGCACACCGGTTCAGCGTCGGCCAGCCGTTCGTCTACCCGGACAACACCCTGGGCTTCGCCGCGAACTTCCTGTCGATGATGTGGAAGATCGCCGAGCCGCACTATGAGGCCGACCCGGTTCTCCAGCACGCCCTCGATGTGCTGTTCATCCTGCATGCCGATCACGGACAGAACTGCGGCGCGGCCGCCATGCGGGTGATCGGATCGGCCCACGCGGACCCCTATTCGGCCTGCGCCGGCGCCGCCGCGGCACTGTACGGCCCCCGTCACGGCGGCGCGAACGAGGCCGTGATCAAGATGCTGAACGGGATCGGGTCCATCGACAACGTGGACGCATTCGTCGCCGACGTCAAAGCCGGCAAAGGCCGTCTGCAGGGATTCGGCCACCGGGTGTACAAGAACTACGACCCCCGGGCCCGCATCATCAAGGACGTCGCGTACGAGGTCTTCGAGGTGACCGGCAAGAACCCGTTGCTGGACATCGCGTTGAAACTCGAGGAGACCGCCCTGGAAGACGAGTATTTCGTGTCCCGGCGGCTGTACCCGAACGTGGACTTCTACTCCGGGCTGATCTACGAGGCCATGGGCTTCCCGATCGACACGTTCACGGTGCTGTTCGCCATTCCCCGCGTATCGGGTTGGTTGGCGCACTGGCAGGAGCTGCTCGAGCAGGACCAGAGAATCGCCCGACCACGCCAGTTGTACACGGGCTCCCCCACCCGGGACTACGTCGCAATCGCCAATCGCTGAACGTTCTTGGTCGGCTCGACGACCGGTGTGGTGACCACGCTCGCAGGGGCCCCGACCCAGCCTCGTTACTTCGTCAATTCCTGGGCCGCTCGCACCGGGCAACGCCTGGGCGCACGTGTCATCGACTCCGCGTTCGCGCTGTTGGCGATCGCACTGGTACTGGTGATCGGCCCCCACGGACGTCCACTGGCCCAGGATCTGGAGATCCTGGCGCTCGTCACCGCTTTCGAGAGCATCCTGTTGGCCCGTCTCGGAGCGACCGCAGGCATGCAGGCGCTCGGCATCCGCGTCGCCGTCCTGGACAGCACCGCGAAACCCTCGTGGCTCGCCGCGTGCCGCAGGACGGTCCCGGTCGCGCTCTGTTACACCCTGCCGATCCCAGGCCTGTTCGCCGTTCTGGTGATGCCTTTCGCCCTGCTCGTGTCGCTCGGCATGTCGCCTTTGCGCAGAGGATTCCACGACCGCCTCTCCGGCACGATCGTCGTGCAACGCGACGCCCCTGCGTTGATCACCACCGCGGACCTGGACACCTGGTGGCAACCGGGCCAGGCGGCGGTGATGTCACCCTGGGGGCGGGTGCCCGGCCTGTACGAGCGTCGCCGGGCGCGGGCGCACCGGTTGGACGGTTCGTGGTGGCTCGCCGGCGCCATCGTCGTCGCGACCGTCGCCTCGGTCGGACTGCGTGCGGTCCCGCTGCTGTGGTTGTGGTTGGCGCTGGGTTGGATGGTCCTCGTCGTCATCGACGAGACCCGGTGGCTGTCCAAGGACGGCACCACGCCCGGACATGCACAGGCGGGGTACCGCGTGGTCGACATGGCCAGCGGAGCACCGCCGACCAGGGGACGTGCACTGGCTCGTTCCGCGGTGCTCGCACCGCTGCTGTACCTCCCACCGCTGCAGCTCCTCCTGGGACTCTGGGTCAACGCCTCCGCGCTGAACCGGGGCCCCCACGACCTGGTCGGTCACACGATCGTCGTGGAGCCCGACTACGTGCCGCCGCGGTTCGCCGCCCGGGCGGCCCCGGTGTGGATGACCTGGCCGGCCGATCAGCGACCCGTCGTCGCGGACGTGATCCCACCCCCGCCGGTCTCCCGTCATCACACGGCGCCGCCACCGCCCGCGCCCCCGCCGCCGTTCACACCAGGACCGTTCTGAGATGGCGTATCCATTCCGGGACGAACATCCCAATCCGCGTCCCACCTGGGCGACGTGGGGTCTGCTCCTCGCCTGCATCGTCGTGTTCGCGTACCTGCAGCCCAAGGGCATGCAGGGGCTCACACACGGCCTGACCGTCGAGGAGAACTCCGCGGCCCAGATCGAGGTCCGCAACTTCCAGGACCGGTGGGCGCTCGTGCCCTGCGAGGTCACCCACGGCCGTAGCATCGCCGATGGCGCGGCGTGCAACGGCTATCCCTCCGACGACCCCGGAGCGTATGCCGAGAAGAACGCCTACACGCCTTTTCTCACCGCGATGTTCCTGCACGCCAGCCTCTGGCATCTGGCAGGAAACCTGTTGTTCCTGTGGGTGTTCGGCCGAGGCCTGGAACAACGCGTGGGCTCGCTCGGCGTCCTCGGGTTGTTCCTCGCGGGTGGCGTGGTGGCGTTCATCGGCTATGTGATGGTCAATCCGGAGGCGACCACACCCCTGCTCGGGGCGTCCGGGGCAATTGCCGCGTTGATGGGCGCCTACCTAATCCTGCAACCCCGACGACGGATCCTCTCCTTCGTCTACGCGGCCGGCATCCAGGTCGCCTATCTGCCCGCATGGGCGGTACTGGCGTTCTTTTTCGTCTCCCAGTTCTTCACCTCCCCGAACGAGCAGGTCGCCTGGCAGGCCCACGTGGCAGGCATGGTCTTCGGGGCCATCGTCGCGGCGATCTGGGCATGGCGTGACCCGACCTTGCGGTCGCCCAAGGGTGCGTCCGACGAGACAGTCCGATCCGATCCGGACGAGGTCGAAGCCGAGCCCTGGCCGACGGCGTTGCCGGAGGGCCCGCCGACTCCCGTGGGCACTTACGGGCCGGCGTCGCCGACCTCGTCGTCGACGAGTTGGTGACTCCCGACGAGATTCGACGGACGGGGCGAAGCGACACGTACCCGCACATCGGTCACGTGCGCGCCGTCCGCGGCGACGATCACGGGGTCCAACACGACCGCGCTCAGCTCCGGCGCCGCCTCTGCGAGCACCGACAGGCGTAACACCAGCTCGACGACCGCGTCGATCGCGTCCTCCGCGTCGGGCTGCAGTGTCCCAACGCCGCTGTCTCGCCGGTTGTCGAGCGCCTCACGCAGATGGGCGGCATCCACCATGTTCCGGGCGTCGGCATCCGAGGCGGGCACCACCTGGAGCGCCGGTGGAACAGCCGCGGCGAGGAATCCATGGTCGACCTCGAGGGTGAGGACGGCACCCACCGATTCGTTGCGCACGAAGGAGATGCGGAGGTCCACGCCGGGGGGCGCCATCGCCTGGACCACCGCGGTGTCCATCGCCGCACCCAACAGATCCACCATGCGCGCATGGGCGAGGCGGAGCTCGTCGGCACCGTGCACATCGACCGCGACCCCGCCTGCCTCGGTCTTCATCGGCCGCGCCAACCCGCCGGCCTTCAGAGCGACGGGCCAGCCCATCACCTCGGCCAACGCGACTGCGGCCTCCGCGGTCCTGACCGTTCCCCGTTCCACCAGCACCGCACCGGTGGCCGCCACCACGGCCGCCGCGGTCGCGTGGTCGAGCCAGCCCGGGGGGCGCCCGGCCGTGAGTCGCTGAATCTGTTCGATGTCGACGAGGTCGGGCTCGGGAAACAACCCTGACTGGGAGGTGAGCCATTCGGCGTAGCGAGCGATGCGACCCAGCGCCCGCACGGCGGATTCGGGGAAATCGAACACCGGCACGTCGGCATCGCCCCGGTTCCGTCCGCCGGACGCCAGTCCCAGATAGGTGGCGACCACCGGACAGTCGGCATCGGAAACCGCTGCGGCTATCCGTTCGGCAAACGTGTCGAGGGTCTCCGGAACCGGGGGCGTACACAGAACCACCACGGCGTCGACCCCGGGGTCCCGGCACACCTCGGCGAGCGCCGCCGCGAACGTTCCGGCGTCCACGTCGAACCCCAGATCGATGGGGTTCGCCAAGCCCCGAACCTCGATGTCGGCCATCTCCAACCCGACACCGCGGGCCGCGTCGACAGCCAGCAGGGCCGGCCCGCGCGCGTTCGAGACCACGGCAAGGCGGCGGCCCCTCGGCATCGGCTGGCGTTGCAGTACGACGGCCACGTCGAACAGTTCGGTGAGGGTGTCCACACGGATCAGGCCGGTCTGTGCGAGCAGGACGTCGAGGCTCGCCGCGACGGACAGCCCGGTATCGGACGAACCCAGCTCGAGGGGGCCGCCGCTCTTGACCGCGGCGACCGGTTTGACGCGGGCCAGACGGCGGATCCTCCGGGCGAAGTTCGCCGGATTGCCGAAACTCTCCAGATAGAGCAATACGAGCTCGGTGGCGTCGTCGTCCTGCCAGTACTGCAACAGGTCGTTGTTGGACACGTCCGGACGGTTCCCCAGGGCGACGAATGTGGAGACACCGAGCCCACGCCGCGCGGCATGCTCGATGATCGCTGCACCGAGCGTGCCCGATTGGGAGGACCCACCGATGGACCAGGCGAGGGGGCGGACCGGCACGAAGGTGGCCAGCATCGAGACCTCCGGATGGGTGTTGACGACCCCCATCGAGTTCGGGCCGATGATTCGCATTCCCAATCTCCGCGCCAGCGCCACGGCATCACGCTCACGCCGCCGCCCGGCCTCGCCGGCTTCGGAGAACCCCGCGGTGATCACCACGAGGCCGTGTGCATGTCTTCGGGCGCATTCGGCCACGACCCGGGCGACCGCCGGTGCCGGCACACACACGACCGCCAGATCGATCTCGTCGGGCACCGCGAGCACCGACGGCCACGCCGGGATGCCGGCGATCTCGGTGGCGGCCGGGTTCACCGGATGCACGTTTCCGGCGAACCCGCCGTCGACCAGGTTACGCACCACCCGATTTCCGATCGAGGCGGGGTCCCGGGACGCCCCGACCACCGCGATCGACCTCGGGGTCAGGATGCGCTCGACCGAGCGGGCGAACGCCGCACGGGCCCGTTCGGAGATCACCTTCCGGGCGGATTCGGTCGGTTCGATGTCGAGGCTCACCTCGACCACACCGTCGGAGAACCGGCTGCGCACGTCGAATCCGGCGCGCGAGAACACCGAAAGCATGCGGCGATTCTCCGGCAACACCTGGGCAACGAAACCGGTCAGTCCGGTCTCACGCGCGGCCGCGGCGAGGTACTCGAGCAACACCGTGGCCATCCCACGGCCCCGCTGGTGTTCGTCGGTGAAGAACGCCACCTCGGCGATGCCCGATGCCGGATACCGGTCGTACCGTGCCACGCCGACCAGTTCCGCCCCGATGAGACCGATGAAGGCCATCCGGTCCACGTAGTCGAGATTGGTGAGCCTTTCCAGATCGGCGTCGCTGAGGGTGGGCCGGGGCGAGAAGTAGCGGTAGTAGATGCTCTCGGGCGACTGGCGCCGATGGAACGCGACC
>CAZEAV010000143.1:0-6990 GCA_964510215.1 uncultured Iamiaceae bacterium | reverse complement strand
CCCCCCCCCCCCCCCCCCCCCCCCCCCCCCCCCCCCACAACGCGGGTTTTTTTTGGCGCCAACCCCACAACCCCCCCCCGAAGTTCACGACGGGGACGGTTCACGGTGCTGGGAGCACGTTGGAACGATCCAGGTCACGCACGGCGGTGACGTCCAGCAGCGTCAGCGCGTTGATCAGCTCCCGCTTGAACAGCGAGAGCACGTGTTCGACTCCGGCTTGACCGCCAACAGCCAGCCCGAACAGCCACGGCCGACCGATCTGCACCGCGCACGCCCCCAGACTCAGCGCTTTGAGCACGTCGGTGCCCCGACGGATGCCGCCGTCCACGATCACGTCGATGTCGCCACCAACGGCGTCGACCACGTCGACGAGCGCGTCGAGGCTGGCCGGGGCGCCATCGAGCTGGCGGCCACCGTGGTTGGACACCACCACCGCCTCGGCACCCACGTCACGGCTCCGCCGAGCGTCCTCGGGGTCACTCAGGCCCTTGATGATCAGCGGCCCTTTCCAAAGCTCGCGGATCCAGGCGATGTCGTCCCAGGTGACCGGTGAGGCGGCCATCTCGAAGGGTGACATACCCCGCGCCGTGCCTTGGGGGGCTCGCCGCTTCTCGACCTGCTGGCGGGCGAAGCGGGCCACCCAACCGGGTCGGGACGCGAACTCCCATGCCAGCTTCGCCACCACCGGCACGCTGAGGCTCATCGGCATCATCACCCCGTGGGCCATGTCGCGTTCGCGCCGCCCCAGCACCGCGGTGTCGGTGGTGATGACCAGCGCGCCGAATCCATTGTCGGCGGCTTCACCGATCAGCTCCTCGGCCTGGTCACGCCCCTTTGGCGCATAGAGCTGGAACCAGCCCGGGTCGTCCACGGCCGAGGCGAGGTCCGCCGGCTTGGTGCCCGCCACGGTGGACAGCACCGCAACCGTGCCTTTGGCGTTGGCAGCCCGGCAGGCGCCGATCGGGCCGTCGGGGTGCATCAGCGCGGCCATCCCGCACGGCGCCCCGATGCTCGGCCCCTCGAGCCGCCGCCCGACCACCTCGACCGAGAGGTCGGCTTTCACCCCCGCCGTGGTCGGCACCTGTTGACGCAGGTTCCACCGCCGGAACGCAGCTCGGTTGGCGCGGCGGGTGGCGCCGTCCTCGGCGTCGCCGTCGATGTAGTCGAACAGCACGCCCGGCAGCGTGCGTTTCGCGGCGGCCCGCACCCGGTCGGTGTTGTAGCAGCGTTGCAGATCGGTCATCGGTTCCCTTCTTGCCCGTCGTGGCGGCACCCACCATCATGCCCGCTCACCGCGGGTCCCCGGAGCGGCGACCCGTGACCGATGCCGTCCGCAGAGACCCGGTAAACCTTCTGGGGCCCTCACGCGTCGTGTCGGTGACGGTTTCCACGCCGTCCGCACTCGACATGTCCATCCCACTCGACCTCGACGAAGCGATTCGAACCGTGACCCACGACGAACCGGCATCATCGGCCCCGGACGCCGACCTGGTCGACGCCCCCGGTCCGCGGCCGGTGGCATTGCCCCCTTCGATGCGCATCGGCGACTTCGTGGACGACGACCTGGAGCGGGTGATCGCGGCGGTGTCGTTGTGGTGCGGGACGCACGACGACGCCGAACAGGCCGTCGCGGATGCGGTCGGCCGGGCCTGGGAGCAGCTCGACCGCGGCCGCAGCATCGACAACCTGGCAGCCTGGGTCACGACCGTGGCGATGAACGAGGTCCGTGCCCGGCACCGCCGCCGTGATCAGGTGCGACGCAAAGGACACCTCGTGGTGGTCAGGAGCACCTCTTCCGGTGCCGGGGACGAAGCCGCTGACCGGATCGACCTGCAGCGGGCGCTGAGCCACCTCGGCGAGCGACAGCGCCAGGTCGTGGCCCTGCGCTACGGCCTGGACCTCCCCATCGCCGAGATCGCCGCGCAGCTCGGGATCGCGGAGGGCACCGTCAAAGCCACGCTGCACAAGAGCCGACGCCTGCTCGCGGCCGAACTCGACGTCGCCGACGCCGCTGCCGGCGGTGCCGATCCCGACGACGGCGTCGACGGGAGCCGATCATGACCCACCACGACGCATCAGCCGACACTCCACGCGACCCGCTCGACGCGGCAGTCGACCAGCGTCTGACCGCCGCGGTGCGGGCCGCTCGCACGGCGACCCGCCCACCCGATCGACATGCTTTCCTGGCAAAGGCGCAGACTCGACGGGATCGCCTCAGGCGCCGTCGACGTGGCTGGGTCGTCGCCGCCCCGATCGCCGCCGCGGCCGTCGTCCTCGTCACCATCGGTGTGGTCGCCATCGGCGGCGGCCACACTCAGATGAACGCTTCGACGGGGACGAAGGCTGCCGCGGGCGTGGACTCCGCGACGCCGATCCGGGTCTCGCCCGACCGGGGAATTGCCGATGGCCAGATCGTCCGGGTCAGCGCGTACCGGGCGGGGAAGGTGACGTTCTCCCAATGCGCCGTGGTCCGATCCCCCGACGACCACCGGTACTACGCGTGCCTCCAGAACCCGACCGATCAATCGCGGGCCGTACCAGGTCGCGCGCCTGCGGGCGCCGACGACGCCCGCGTGGCCACCGGATCGCTCACCGTGCACGCACGACTTCGGGGTCGCCTGCACCTGCTCACCTACCCCGAGGGTGGGGCCACGGAACTCATCATCCAGGGCGGCGACGTCTCCTGCACCGGTGACACGATTCCCACCGTGACACCGGTCGCGATCGGCACCGACACCGACACGACCGCCCCGACGACGGTCGGGGGGTCACCGCACGCCACCGGCCCGGATGCGGCGTCGACCAGGGACCACTGTGTGGTCATGGCATCCGGATTGTTCTACGCCGTGCAGGCCTCACCCCTCGTCGCGGCGATCTCGTTCGCCGATGCCGGAACCCCGACTCCTACGGCCACCCACGGGACCGTGACCGTGCGCGGCAGCCTCGCCGACGTGCAGATCACGCCGTCGGGCGACTCGGTGCAGGTGCGGGTCCGCCCGGCCGGCTCCCAGACCTACGGAAAGCCGCATCGGATCGACGGGCCGAACAACTACGATGCCTGGACGGACGGCCCGATCGGGCTGCCGCACGTGACGATTCACGTGATCGGCCTTCCAAGGAGTTCACACATCGCCGAGACCCGGGCCGCGGCCGACCTCGTCGTCGGGACGGCTCCCTGCGGCCGCTACTCCTGCGTCGTGTACGAAGTGCCCCGCGACCGTTCCGGGCCGGCTCCCGTCCTGAAGGTCACGTCCGGCGGCCGCACATCCACCGTTACCCTCGATTCGGTCCCCGTCGCCGCGGGCATCCTCCGTTTCCACACCGATGGGTGAACTGCCGTGACACACTCGCGTGACCCGGCGCACCAGGCGCGACGACACCGCCGACGCAGATGGATCGTCGGGTGCGCGCTGGCCGCCGCGATCATCGTGGCGCCCGTGACGATCGCCGCGACGGTCGGCTACGGCGGCCACGAGACGTCCCATGTCCCCGTCTATCCCGGCTATCCGCCGGCGAGAACGCCGGTCACGCCGACGATGACCGCGACCGCGCAACCCTCCGTCGGGCTGGTGGACGGTCAGACGATCACGGTGACCGTGCGCGGCCTCGACCCGCACACCACCGCCGAGGTGGCCGAGTGCGCCTGGGTTCACCCGGTCGCCGACGGGGTCGTGGCCTGCTCGGCATTGGTGAGAACCACGCCGGCGACCCCAGCACCCGCAGCGGCATCGACCTCCTCCGCCACCACCGGCGCGCCCGCGACCACGCGTTTCGCACCGCAGCACACGATCGCAACCGCGACAGTGGTCGCACGGAATCCGCTCCGTGGCCCCCTCACCTCCTACGACCTCGACGGGAAGCCGGTCCATGGGCACGAGCCGCCGGCGGTCCTCCGGTGCTCCACTGCGTCCTCGACCACAGTGGTCGGCCAGTCGTGCCTCATCGGCGTCCGCGGGCACGTCCACGGCCACCGCGTGGTGATCCCCGTGACCGCCGATTTCGCCCCGGTCGGTGTGTCCGCCTCCGCAACCACCCGTCCGTCGCGATGACGCGGCCCAGCCCCGGCGAGCACGGGTCGCCACACCACGACCACGACCACGACCATGACGCGACCGGTCGCCCGGCTCCCATTTCGCGCCAGCGACCGAAGTCGCCCGAGCTCGCAATCGTCATCGCGCTCGTGGTCGTCGGATCGATCGGCTGTGGGACAACCGTCTCGTCGTCGCCGTCGTGCAGCGGTCCAAGTGCGAGCTTCGCGGGGCACTCCTATTACGACGCGGGTCCGGTGAGCGGCTTCCAGGTGGTCGGTCGACTCGGGACACAGACCTTCCCGCCGTGTGACGACACGAACTCGGGCCACACGCTTCCTCCCGCCGAGCGCACGATCGCGCTCTACCGGGTCGACGGGCTCGACCCCGAGGACGGCATCGCGATCCGCGCGTCGGGCGCAGACGCGCCCACCGGTTTCGCACTGCTCGGCCGCAGCGACGACGGCCCCGGGGAATTCACCCCGACCTTCGAACGCTTCGTCGACACGCACCGGCACGTCGCCGGGCCCACCGGCCCCGTCGCCCCCTCCACGACCGCCCCCTGAGAAGACCTCGATTCGCACCACCCGGCTCCGAGAAAGGACGAAAGCTCCGATGACCGGCACATGGAATGGGACAGCAAGCTCGATGCAGCGGCACCCCACGACGATCCGACGGGCACTCCTGACCGCGCTCGCGGGCGTTGCCGTCGTCTGTCTCACCGGCTGCGGGAACACCGGCTCCGCTCCCGGTGACGTGGCGGGCGTGCCGCACGGCGAGGCCACCTGCGCGTTCACCGTCTCCTACGACGGCACCACCTACATCGGTACCCACCCATCGGTGCCCATCGAGCTCGCCGAGCGACTCGGCACCGCGACGATACCTCCGTGCAACGACACCGGCCGCGACTACGGCGGGCCGATCGACACCCGATCCGCCTACCGCGTCGAGGGATTGGACCCGAACGACGCAATCGCCATCCGAAACGGTCCGAACGACCCACCAGCACTGGTGGCTGCACGCACGCCGGCGGGTCCGTCCCCCGCGGTGGACGCCTACATCGCCGAGCGGAACCCGAACGGCTCGATTCTCGTCACACCCGACCGGAACCTCCACGACGGCGACACCGTCACCGTCACGATCCGGGGGCTGGATCCGGGGACCGACGCCATGGTGGCCCAGTGTGCACCCGTCCAGGGAGGCTTTGCGTGCCTGACCCGTCCGACGGTCCTGATACCGCCCGCAGCGCCGCAGTCCTCGGCCCCGACACCTGACGGCGACCCGGGCCGAACTCCTGCGCCCACGACCGGCCCGGGCTCGGCACCGGCCTCCACCACAGCGCAGCACGGTCCGGACACCCGCATCGAGGTTTCACTGGCGATCCACGATCCGTTGCGCGGGGGGCTCGGGCTGTTCGACTCGAAGGGCGACCCGGTGACGGGCCGGACAGCGCCCACCGAGATCGCGTGTCACCGCGCCGAAACGCTGCCCTGCATCGTCGCGGTGCGCGGCATCCGCAACGGGGAGCCGGTCATCCGCTACGCCACCATCCATTTCGACCCCTCGAGGCCGCCCACCTCGCCGACCGGCTGAAGTTCCACGCCGAAATCAGGAGCGGAAAATGAGCCACGAGCCCACGTTCGTTCCAGATTTCGGCGGAGTGGCAGGCTGGGAGCATGGCTGACACCGCTTCCAGATTCGACGGCAGAACCATCTTCATCACCGGGGTCGCCCGGGGTCAGGGCAGGTCCCATGCGGTGCGTCTCGCCGCAGAAGGTGCGTCCGTCATCGGGGTGGACCTGTGCGCCGATGTCGGCACGGTCGGCTACCCGCCCGCCACGCCCGAGGATCTGGCCGAGACCGTCGCCGCGGTCGAAGCGGCCGGCGGACGCATCCAGGCCACCGTGGCAGATGTCCGGGACCAGACCGCACTGCGCGACGCGCTGCACGCCGGCGTCGACGCATTCGGTGGACTCGACGGGGTGATCGCCAACGCGGGGATCTGCTCGTTCGGGCGACTCTGGGAACTGACCGACGACCAGTGGCGCTCGGTGGTGGACGTGAACCTGACCGGCGTGTTCCACACGTTGCGCGCGACGGTGCCGATCCTCGTCGAAGCCGGTCACGGCGGTGCGATCGTCGTCACCACGTCGGGAGCAGGGGTGAAACCGCTGCCGCTGCTGGGCCATTACTCCGCGACCAAAGCCGGGGTCATCGCCATGGCCCGGTCGCTCGCACACGAGGTCGCCGCCGAGCAGATCCGCGTCAACTGCGTGGTGCCCACCTCGGTGCACACCCCCATGGGACGTGACGCCACCCTGCGCGAGGTGATCGCCGCGCACCCCGAGGCCACCGCCGCATTCGGGAACCTGCTGCCGGTCGGATCGGTCGAACCCTCCGACATCACCGCGGCCGTCACCTGGTTGCTGTCCGACGAGGCACGCTATGTGACCGGCGTCGCCCTGCCGGTGGACGCGGGCACCACCATCAAATAGCAGACCCGCTCCCGACCGAAGGCGGGCGCAACCGCCGTGCGGTCAGACCGCCGCTCGCAACACCAGGTAGACGACCGCCGCCACCACGCCGGCCGCGGGAAGGGTCAGCACCCAGGCCAGCACGATGTTCCCGGCGATCTTCCAACGCACCGCGGTGCGGCGTTTGGTGGCTCCCGCGCCCATGATCGCGGAGGTCACCACATGGGTCGTCGACACCGGCGCGTGGAACCACAACGCGGTGGCATAGAGCACACTCGACGCGGTGGCTTCGGCCGCGAACCCGCGGGCCGGATCCAGCTCGATCACCCGACGTCCCAGGGTCCGCATGATCCGCCATCCGCCCGACCACGTGCCGAGGCTGATGGCCCCGGCGGCGAGGATCTTCACCCAGAACGGCACGTCGAAGGAGTCGTGGTGGCCGGTGGCGATCAGCGCCATCACGATCACCCCCATCGTCTTCTGGGCGT
>CAZEAV010000142.1:0-7036 GCA_964510215.1 uncultured Iamiaceae bacterium | reverse complement strand
GGCGGGGGCAAGGAACTGGCCGAGCCGGTCGTGGTGCGCCCGACCAGTGAGACGGTCATCGGGGAGTACATGGCGAAGTGGATCCAGTCGTATCGGGATCTGCCCCTGAAACTGAACCAGTGGGCCAACGTCGTGCGCTGGGAGATGCGACCACGGTTGTTCCTGCGCTCGAGTGAGTTCCTGTGGCAGGAAGGCCACACGGCGCATGCGACCCGTGCCGATGCCGCCGCGTTCGCCCGACGCATCCATCACGAGGTGTACCGGGATTTCATGACCGAGGTGCTGGCCCTGCCCGTGCTCGTCGGAGCGAAGACGGCGGCCGAGCGATTCCCCGGCGCCATCGACACCCTCACGTGTGAGGCGATGATGGGTGACGGCAAGGCCCTGCAGATGGGCACCAGTCACGAACTCGGTCAGAACTTCGCCCGGGCGTTCGCCATCACCTACCTGGACGACCGGGGCGACGAGCAGCTCGCCTGGACCACCTCGTGGGGCGTGTCCACGAGGATGGTGGGCGGGCTCATCATGGCGCACGGCGACGATCGTGGCCTGCGTCTCCCGCCCCGGCTGGCGCCAACCCAGGTGGTGGTCCTCGTGGTGCGCGACGGCGACGGGGTCCCCGCGGCGGCGCGTGGAATCGTCGACGACCTCACCGCGAAAGGGGTGCTTGCCGTGCTGGATGACCGGACCGAGATCTCCTTCGGCCGTCGCACCACCGACTGGGAGCTCAAAGGGGTGCCGGTCCGCATCGAGGTCGGACCCCGCGACCTGGCGAAGGACGAGGTCACGATCGTGCGCCGTGACTCCGGTGAGAAGGTGAACGTCGCGTTGGGTGGCGCCGCGGATGGCGTTCCGGTGACGTTGAAGTCGATCCAGCAGGAACTCTTCGAGGCCGCGCGGGCGCGTCTGGACGCGCACACCTCCCAGGTGGACACGGCCGATGAAGCAGCCGAGGCCGCCGGCTCCGGATTCGCACGGATCCCCTGGGACGCCCTCGGAACCGAAGGCGAGCGCCGGCTCGCGTCGGATGCGGTGACCGTGCGGTGTCTGCAGCTCGAGGACGGAACGCTGCCCGACAGCGACGAGACACGGCCGCTCTGGGCCACGGTGGCACGGTCGTACTGAGTGTCCACGCACGCGTCGCCGCCGCCCCGCCATCGCCGCTCGAGGGCGCGGAAACCGACCCGTGCGGCAGTGAGTGTGCTGGTGGCGTTCGTCCTGCTCATCGTGACCGGCGGCATCGCGCCAGTCGGTGCGGACGACCCCGCTGCGCCCACCGCGCCATCCACGACATCGGCTTCGAGCGGTTCGCCCTCGACGACGACGGCATCGGGTTCGACCACGACGCGTCCCGGCGGCACCACCACGACGCCCCGATCGTCGACGACGATCGCTTCGGGGCCGGGCGCATTCGGCCCACCGCACGTCGATCCCAATGCGCCACCCGAGCCGCCGATGCCCGACCCGTCGCCCCAGATCCGGATTCTGCTCGAGCAGTTGCTGTCCCAGAACCAGCGGAAGTTGGTCCACACCAAGACGACCGTCGTGGCCGAGCACCGGGTCAACGTCGACAAGTACCTCGATCGCCAGAAGGCCGTCGAGCATCGGGTCGACCGTGCCCGGGCGGCCGTGGATCGGGCCACGGCCCGGATCGGCCACATCGAGGACGAACTCCGACAGGATGCGTTGGCCCGGTACATGTCCCCGGTGGCACCGGGCTTGCAGTATCTCGTCGACGAGGACGACTCGGCTGCCCGGAAGCGCAGTGTGCTGGCCGACGTCACCGTCGGGGTCCATCTGCGCCAGCGGCGGGACGCGATCGCCTACCGGGAGACGTTGAAGCAGCGGTACGCGCACCAGCGGCACGAGCTGAAGCGGGCCCGTGACGCCACGAAGCGTGCCAGGAGCCGGGCGGCAGAGGCCGAGCACAAGATCGAGGTGGCCCAGGCCAAGGCGGCCGCGGAACAGAAGCTGCTGGACATCGCCCAGCAGCGCGCCGATGCCGAACAGTCGGCCGCGCGGGCCGCGGTGCTCGATCGGCCCGCGGGTGGCTGGTCCCTGCCCATCGCCGGCCAGAGCGTGTTCACGGCCAAGGAGCTCGCCGAGTGGTTCGAGCAACGGGGGGTCCGTTCACGTGCCAGCGTGCCGATCACCGACCTGGCCCGGTACTACGTGCAGGAAGGCAACGACCAGAACATCCGTGGCGACATGGCTTTCGCCCAGTCGGTGCTCGAGACGGGGTCGTTCACGAACCAGGACACGATCCGCCTCAACAACTTTGCGGGCATCGGCCACTGTGACACGTGCTCGAGCGGGTTCTCCTTTCCCACCGCGCACCTCGGGGTTCGCGCCCAGATCCAGTTGCTCGCCGATTACGACCAGCGCGGGGTGAAGCTGGTCCACCCGATCGTCGACCCGCGCCTGCATGGGCCGTCCGGCTGTTGTCAGACCTGGGGTGAACTCACGCACACCTGGGCCACCGCAGGGAATTACGGGCCCAAGATCATGGGGATCTACCGCCAGATGCTGTGGTGGTTGGTGGTGCATCGCGGCATGACGCCGAAGGTGGGGCCGGGCTGACCGACGCTCCCGGTGGCGTCCGCTCCGCTATAGTACGAGCAAGCCAATTTGCACCTGGGTCCCGGAGCATAGGCGTGGGCGTTGCCCACGCCTTTCGTTTCGTATCGGGCCCTTTGTCACGACGATCAGCCGAGGAGGTGACCCGTGTCCCGGAAACTCGAAGAGAACCTGGAGACCTGGGCCGCCCCCGTGCTCGATGAGATGGAGCTGTCGGTGTACGACGTCGAGGTCAGCTCGGGCAAGGTCCGCCTGGTGGTCGACCGACCCGGCGGCGTGGGGCTCGACGACATCGCACGCTGCACGCGTGGCCTCTCGCCGATTCTGGACGAGCACGATCCGATCGGCGGTCATTACACGCTCGAGGTGTCCTCGCCCGGGTTGGAGCGCAAGTTGCGGACGGTCGCCCACCGCCGAGGTGCGGTCGGCGAGCACATCAAGTGCAAAGCGCGCAACGACGAAGGGGAGACCTATCGGATCGCGGGGATCCTCAGCGAGGTCACCGAGGGGGCGATGGTCATCCGGACCAGCGACGGGCCGGTCACCGTTCCTCATGGACAGGTGACGTCGGCCCGCACCGTCTTCGAGTGGCCCGAGGGGTCGTCGACCAAGGGGAACAAGTCTGCCAGCCGGACCGCCGGTCCCCGAGCGAAGAGGAGCTTGAAAGAGCCATGACTGTTGGAAATCCCGAGATGATGGAAGCGCTCCAGGCGCTCGCGACCGATCGGGGCATGTCGGCCGATCAGTTGCTGGGTGCGCTGGCCGATGCACTGGAGACCGCGTACCAGAAGACGCCCGACGCCTATCAGTTCGCCTGGGTGACGATCGACCCGGACACCTTCGACATCCGGGTGACCGCCCAGGAGCTCGATGAAGAAGGCGAACCCTACGGTGACGAGATCGACGTCACGCCGGAAAACTTCGGCCGGATCGCGGCGACGACCGCCCGGCAGGTGATGATGCAGCGCCTGCGTGAGGTGGACCGTGAGACCAAGTACGCCGAGTACGCGCGCCGTGAGGGTGAGATCGTCAACGGCATCATCGACCAGAACGATTCGCGCTACACCCTGTTGAACCTGGGCCGGGTCGAGGCGCTGCTGCCCAAGGCCGAACAGGTCCCCCACGAGCGGCCCGAGGCCAACAGCCGCCTCAAGGCCTACATCATCGAGGTCCGCAAGACCGTCAAGGGCCCCCAGATCGTGGTCAGCCGCACCCACCCGGGGCTGATCAAGGAACTGTTCAAGATGGAGGTGCCCGAGATCCACGACGGGGTCGTGGAGATCAAGGCGTGCGCCCGGGAGCCCGGACACCGCACCAAGCTCGCCGTTTGGTCGAACGACCGCAACATCGACCCCGTCGGCGCGTGCGTGGGTGCCCGTGGCGCCCGGGTGCGCATGGTCGTGAACGAGCTGCACGGCGAGAAGATCGACATCGTGCCCTTCTCGGACGTGCAGGAGGACTTCGTCGCCAAGGCGTTGTCCCCGGCCAAGGTCAAAGAGGTCCGGATCGATCCCGAGACCGGCGTGGCCGAGGTGATCGTGCCGGACTACCAGCTCTCCCTCGCCATCGGCAAGGAAGGTCAGAATGCCCGCCTCGCGGCCCGGCTGACCGGCTGGCGTGTCGAGATCAAGAGCGAAACCCAGCTCGCAGAGGAAGAGGCCTACGCCGGTGAGGAATGGGCCGAAGGCGAATGGGTCGTCGATCCCGAGACCGGTGAGCAGGTCTGGCAACCGGCCGAGGGTGGGCCGGCGGTGTCCGCCGAGGAATGGGAGCACGCCGGCACCGATGAGGAAGAAGCGGCCGGCGATGAGGCGGTGTCGGGCGATGACGCGCCCGTGCCGGACGCCGGAGATTCCGAGCCGCCCCCGGAAGCAGGCTGACCCGACCGGTCGTGCCGGCGCCGATTCGTCGTTCGTGTGATCGGAGCACGACGTGCGAGAATGGTCCGTCGGCCCCGGCTGCGACGAAGGTCGCGAGGGCGCACGTACCCATTTCCTGCACTTTGAAGGGCTGTCGAACCACTTGGCTTCCAAGATCCGTATCCACGAGCTGGCAAAAGAACTCGGGCTCACCAACAAGGAGACGCTCGAGCTGTCCGACGCGCTCGGAATCGGCGCGAAGAGTCATTCGTCGTCGATGGAGGAGGCTCAAGCCGATCGGGTCCGGCGCAAAGCCGAGCGGGAAGGACTGATCCGGGAGGTTCAGCCAGAGCCGGAGCGCAAGGCACCGGCCAAGAAAGCCGCGGCGAAGAAAGCGCCCGCGAAGAAAGCCCCCGCGAAGCAAGCTCCCGCCGAGAAGGCCGCGGCGAAAACCGAGGCGGACCCCGACGATGCTGGTCCGCCGTCGGTTGCCACCGCGGACGGTGATGAATCGTCGGTCTCCACGGCACCGGATGCCCCCGCGGCACCGCCTGAGGCGGATTCGGCTCCCAGGCGGGTGGTCACCTCTTCGGGCAAGGACCGGCCGCCCCGTCCGGCCGCTCCGCCCGCGGGTCCTGCTTCGACCCAGCGGCCATCGACCCCATCGCCCCAGGCCGAGCGCAAAGCTCCACCGGAACCGACCGGCGTGGCAACCGCCGGCCCGCCCAGTGCGCCCGTTGCCCCCAAGGACGCGCCGCGTTCGCCGAGCGGGAAACCCATTCCGCCGCCCCCGCATCGGCCGCCGAAATCGCTCACCGGCAAGCCGATTCCCCCTCCTCCGGGTCGTGGCGGTCGTGGCCCGGCACCGGTGCGTGCCGGCGGGCCGGCGCGCACGGCCGGCCGTCCCGGCGGCGGTCGCGGCCCCATGGGAGCACCGCCGCGCTCGGGTCCGGGTTCGGGCCCGCCCGGTGGTGGCCGTCCCGGCGGTGGCCGGTCGGGCGGTGGTGGCCGTCCCGGCGGCGGTCCCGGTCGTCGCCCGCCACAACGTCGGCGGAGTCGGCGGCGTCGCAACCGTGAAGAACTCCAGCCCCTGGACGCGCCGAGCTACACCCCCCAGGACGCGCCGGTCCCGGATGGTGAGATCGTGGTGGAGCGCGCCTCGTCGGCCCAGGACTTCGCCCCGAAGCTGAACCGCACGGCCGCGGACGTGGTCCGGTTTCTGCTCGAGCAGGGCGAGATGATCATCGCCACCCAGTCGCTGAGTGACGACATGATCGAGTTATTCGCCGCCGAAGTCGGTGCGGATGTCCGGCTGGTCGATCCGGGCGAGGAGCAGGAGGTGGAGTTGCGCCGCAAGCTCGGCGCGGACGTCTTCGACGACGTCGACGACACCGACTCGCCGCTGCGTCCGCCGGTCATCACGGTCATGGGGCATGTGGATCACGGCAAGACCAAGCTTTTGGACCGGATCCGCGAAGCCAACGTCGTGGCCGGTGAGGCCGGCGGTATCACCCAGCACATCGGCGCCTACCAGGTGGATCGTGACGGCCGGAAACTCACGTTCATCGACACGCCGGGCCACGAGGCGTTCACCGCCATGCGGGCCCGGGGTGCGACCGCCACCGACATCGTGGTGCTGGTGGTGGCGGCCGACGACGGGGTCATGCCCCAAACCGTCGAGGCCATCAACCACGCCAAAGCCGCCGAGGTGCCGATCGTGGTGGCGATCAACAAGATCGACCGCGAGAACGCCGATCCCAACCGGGTGCTCACCCAGATGGCCGAGCACGACCTCGTGCCCGAAGCCTGGGGCGGTGACACGATCGTGAACGAGATCTCCGCGCTGGAGAACATCGGGATCGACGATCTGCTGGAGAGCCTGTTCGTCGTTGCGGACGTCGCGGAACTGCACGCCAGCCCCGAGGGGCGCTCACACGGTGTCGTCCTGGAGTCGAATCTGGACGTCGGTCGTGGCCCGGTGGCCACCGTGCTGGTCCAACAGGGCACCTTGCGGGTCGGGGATCCGATGGTCGCCGGTGCGGCCGTGGGCCGGGTGCGGGCGCTCATGGACGACCAGGGCCGACAGGTGTCCGAAGCGCTGCCGTCCACGCCGGTGGTGGTGCTCGGTTTGTCCGAGGTCGCCGAGGCCGGCGACGAGTTCGTCGTCGCAAAGGACGAGAAGACGGCCAAGCAGGTCGCCGAGCAGCGCGGGCACTGGCATCGGGTGGCCTCCATCGCGGGGTCCGCGGCGGCGGCGACCGGCTCGGGCGCCAAGCTCGAGGACCTGTTCGCACAGATCCAGGCCGGTGAGGCGGCCACGCTCGCCCTGATCGTGAAAGCCGACGTGACCGGTTCACTCGGCGCGGTGATCGAGAGTCTCCGCAAGCTCGAGCGCGACGACGTGAAGTTGGCGTTCGTGCATCAGGGTGTGGGCGGCATCACCGAGGGCGACATCCAGCTCGCCGCCACCACGGACGCGATCGTCATCGGCTTCAACGTGCGACCGGACCGCCGGGTCCGCGAACTCGCGGATGTCGAGCATGTGGAGATCCGCACCTATGAGATCATCTACAAGCTCCTCGAAGACGTCGAGAGCGCCA
>CAZEAV010000141.1:0-7060 GCA_964510215.1 uncultured Iamiaceae bacterium | reverse complement strand
TTCGGCCCGGGCCGGGTGCTGTTGGCCGAGGAGAACCAGTGGCCCGCCGACCTCGTCGACTATTTCGGCGACGGCGACGAGTGCCACATGTGCTTCCACTTCCCGCTCATGCCCCGGATGTATCTGGCGGTGCGGCGCGCCCAACGGTTCCCGATCACCGAGATCCTGGCCGACACCCCTGAGTTGCCCGAAGGCTGCCAGTGGGGACTGTTCCTGAGGAACCACGACGAGCTGACCCTGGAAATGGTGACCGACGAGGACCGTGACTACCTCTACGCCGAATACGCGCATGATCCGCGCATGAAACGCAACGTGGGCATCGCCCGTCGCCTGTTCCCCCTGCTCGGAAACGACCGCCGGGTGGTGGAGTTGTTCCACGCGATGCTGTTCAGCATGCCCGGATCTCCGGTGCTCTACTACGGCGACGAGATCGGCATGGGCGACAACATCTATCTGGGCGACCGTGACGCGGTACGGACCCCGATGCAATGGACCCCGGACCGCAACGCGGGGTTCTCCACGGCCGATTTCGCGCAGCTCTATCTGCCGCCGCTCATGGACCCGGTGCACGGCTACCAGGCCGTCAACGTCGAATCATCTCTGCGTGATCCCAGTTCGTTCCTGCACTGGGTCCAGCGGATGTTGACCGTGCGGCGCCGGCATCCGGTGTTCGGGACCGGCTCGTTCGAGGTGGTCGGCGCGCAGAATCCCGCGGTGCTCGCGTACCTGCGCCGACACGCGGACGGGCGCGGCGGCGCCGACGTGATGTTGTGCGTGCACAACCTGTCCAGCCTCGCCCAGCCCGCGGAACTGATCCTGGGTGCGTGGGCCGGTCACGTCCCCGTCGAGGTGATCGGGCAGGTGCCGTTCCCCAGGATCGCCAACGGCAGCTATTCGCTCACGCTGCCGCCGTACGGGTTCTTCTGGTTCCGGCTCGTCGACGACGCACCAGACGGGAGATCGCGATGATCGAGGAGGCCGCACTCACCGGTTTGCTCCCCGACTACCTCGTACGCCAACCGTGGTTCGCGCACGGTTGTGCGAAAGCCGCGCTCGCCGCGGGAGGCCGGCCCCGGGTGGCCGTGGACGTGCGGCGCAGCGAGGTCTGGCGCGACAACGGCGTCGCGCTGGTGTGGGCGGTCGCCGATGCGGAGCTGGACGGCGAATCCGTCGGTGCCTACCAGGTGCTCATCGGGGTGCGCCCGGCCGTGCCCCTGCCGGCGTTCCTCATCGGCGCCACGTCGCGGATCCTGGGCACCCTGTTCGCCGATGGCGACGTGTCCGGTGAGCTGATCGCGTACGACGCGCTGGTCGACCCGGAGTTGACGATCACCGCACTCGAGGTGATGTTCGACGATCTGGAAGGGGTCCACAGCGTGCGTAAGCTCACCGCGGGCCGGACCTCCACGTCGGTGGTCGCCGACGAGCAGTGGCTCTGCAAGGTGTTCCGGCGGGTGCAGGACGGCGCCAACCCGGGGGTGGAGATGCCCGAGGCCCTGGTCGCGCATGGCTTCCGGGCGACCCTGGAGACCGTCGAGTCGTGGCGGCCGGCCGATGTCGACCTGGCGTTGCGGCGCCCGTTCCTGCCGGGCGCGGCGAACGGATTCGATTTCGCCGCGGCGTCACTGCGGGAGCTGCTGGCGTCGGGGCTCGACCCCGACCACAGTCCGGGAGACTTCAGCGCCGAGGCCCGCAGGCTCGGGGAGATGGTCGCCGACATGCACGGCGCGTCCGCCCGTGCGTTCGGCGTGACCGAGGTGTCCTCGGCCACGTTTCTCGCCGAACTGGGCGACGCGATCGGGTCGCTGGGGGTCCCCGGAGCCGACGCGTCGGCGGTGGCATCCTGGACTCGGTACATGACCGCCCACGTGGCGGCGCGCTTCGCCACCGTGCGCGTGCACGGCAACCTGCATCTGGGACAGCTGCTCCGCAGCGATCAGGGCTGGCTGATCCTGGACTTCGAGGGCGCACCTCTGCTCGCCACCCACGAGCGACGGATACCCCGACCGGCCTGGTTGGACGTGGGCGCGGTCCTGCGTTCGTTCGACTACGTGGTGGCATTCACGATGACGTCGCGTTCCGAATCCCTCGAGACCGCCCCCGAGACGGCGACCAAGGCGGCGCGCTGGGTCGGGCGCAACACCGCGGCATTCTTGGAGGGCTATCAGCGGACGGCGCCCGCATTCGCGGTCGACGGGGGCGAGGTGGCCGCGCTGTTCCGAATCGGGGAAGTCGCCCGGGCCGCGTACGAGGTCGCGTACGAGCGCGCCAACCGGCCGGCGACCGAGGAGGTTCCCGCGGCGGCGCTCCGTCGGCTGCTCGCGACCGACTGAAGGGACACCGGCGTGCGTCGGAGTCGGGGCGGTCGTGGGGTATCGGTAGTCTTGAGCGTTGTGAGTTCACAGCACCAGGGCGTCCGCACCTGCTACCGCCACCCGAACAATGCGGCCGGCGTGGTGTGTCAACGCTGCGAACGACCGATCTGCCCGCAGTGCATGCACCAGGCATCGGTGGGCTTCCACTGCCCCGAATGTCTGGCCGCAGAACACACCCGCGTCGTGCGCCCCCGGGCCCTGACCAGCGCGCAGCCCCTGGTCACGCTGACGCTGATGGCCGTCAACATCGTCGTCTGGGTGGGCGGACAGATCATCTGGAAACCGTCCAGCTTCTTCGACACCTCGAACGGGGCGATCACCCACCTCGGCCTGTTCGCCAGCCAACCGACCTCGGTCATCCACTTCGCGAACGGTGCCACCGCCTACGCGGGGTACGTCGGGGTCGCGCACGGTGAGTGGTACCGCCTGTTGAGCGGCGGGTTCACCCACGCCAACATCATCCACATCGCGGTCAACATGTGGGCGTTGTACGTGCTGGGTCGGATCACCGAACACCTCCTCGGCCGCTCCCGCATGGGCCTGATCTACTTCGTATCGCTGTTCGCCGGATCGCTGGGCGCACTCGTGGCGTCGCCCGGTTCGATCACGGTGGGCGCGTCGGGCGCGATCTTCGGCCTGATGGGCGGCCTGATGGCGGTCGCCAGGGCCCGCGGGGTGGCGCTGAAGGACACCGGGCTGCTGGGGGTGCTGGTGATCAACCTCGTGCTCACGTTCAGCCTTTCCAACTACATCTCGGTCGGCGCGCACGTCGGTGGTCTGATCGGAGGGGCGATCGCGGGCCTCGTCGTGGTCGATCTCCCCGACCGGCTGCGGCGGTCGAGTCGGCGCACCCGGACGATCGTGACCTGGGTCGGTGGCGTCGCGCTCTGCGCGGTCTTCTTCGTGATCGGCGGGATCGTGGGTGACCACGCAGGGTCGAGCTCCAGTGCCGCCGCGGCGCTCGGTGCGGTGCGCCTGCCCTCGGGCTGATTCGGCAGGTCGCCCCGCTCAGTACGCCAGCAGCCCGGCGGCCGCCTCGGGGGCGACGATGTTGATGAGCACGCCGGTGCCCTGTTCGAAACCCACCACGCTCGCGACGCGGGGCACCAGGTGGATGTGCCAGTGGTAGAGCGATTCGTGGTGGTGAGGCAGGGTGTGCACCACGAGGTTGTATGCGAGGTCGCCGACATGGGCACGAAGTGAGACGAGCGCGTCCCGCACGGCGATGCCCACACCGGCGAGTGTGGGGTCATCCGCGTCGGTGAGATGGCCGTGGTGGGCCTTGGGCATCGCGAGCATCTGGTAGGGCACGCCGGACCAGAACGGACAGATCACCAGGCTGGTGTCGTCCTCGTGGACGATCCGGTGCCCGGCGGCCGATTCGGCCTGGATGAGCGAACACAGCGCGCAGGTGCCGCCGAAACGCCGGAACCCGGCCTCTTCGTCGGCCACCTCGCCGGGTACGAAAGGAATGCCCAGCAGTTGGCCGTGGGGGTGGCGGAGCGACGCACCGGCTTCACGGCCGTAGTTGACGATGGCCTGGCTGTAGCGTACGTGGGGTTGGATCGCGTGGGCGCGGAGACGGTCCCGGACCGCGGCCATCACGAGTTCGATCTGGGCGTCGGACAGGTCCGCGAAGCTCGATTCGTGCTCGGGAGTGAGCACGAGCACCTCGTGGATGCCGCTGGCATCGGCCCGACGGAACAACGGGCCCAGGTTCTCCACGCTCAACGCTTCGGTGCCCGAGAACGCGGGGTAACGGTTCGGCACCACCCGCACCCGCCAGGTGGCGTCGTCGCCGTAGGTCTCGAGCGCAGGAGGTGTGTCCTCCTCGTGTCCCGGGCAGAACGGACACGGGCGGTTCGGGTCGGCTTCGACGGCGAGCCTCGTCGCCGGGAACTCGTCGGGCCGTGTCGCCCGTTCGGTTGCGATCGTGACCCATCGGCCGGTCAGCGGGTTCAGCCGGAGTTCGCTCACCCGTTCGTCGCCTCAGCATGCTGATGCCCTCGCACGGGGCCATCCTAGGAGCCCACGGGGCGACACGGAATCATTCCGACTCCCGCACGAGTCGGCGGCCGTCCTAGCCTGGCAGGGTGGCCATTCATCTCGATCACGCTGCCACGACGCCCGTGCGGGCCGAAGTGGCCGAGGCGATGGCCGAGATCCAGGCGCTGGGATTGGGGAATCCGTCCTCCACGCACGCCGCCGGCCGCCGTGCCCGGCGCCTGCTGGATGACGCGCGCGACGAGCTGGCCGCCGCGGTTGGCGCGGCGCCAGCCGAGATCGTGTTCACCTCCGGTGGTACCGAGGCCGACGACCTCGCGGTGAGCGGGGTCGCGGCGTGTCGGGCCGGGGCGGTGCTTTGCAGTGCGGTGGAGCACGACGCGGTCCTCGAGGCGGTCCGCCATCTGGGGGGTGGGACCGTTGCCGTGGACGCCCGCGGGCGGCTGTCGCTGGAGGACCTGGAGCGCAAGGTCGAGCTCGCCGCCGAAGGCGACGGCGTGGCACTGGTGTCGGTGATGCTGGTCAACAACGAGAACGGCGTGCGCCAGCCGCTCGACGAGGTCGTCGACGTGGTGCGGCGCGTCGCTCCCGGTACGCCCGTCCACACCGACGCGGTGCAGGCAGCGCCGTGGCTGGACCTGGCGGTGGCCGCGGCGCCGGCCGATCTCGTCTCGATCTCGGCTCACAAGATCGGTGGACCGGTCGGGGTCGGTGCGCTCGTCGTGCGGGCCGGCACGCCGCTCGCGCCACGACTCCGTGGCGGAGGCCAGGAGCGCGAGCGCCGCAGTGGCACCCAGAACGTCGTCGGTGCCGTCGCGCTCGCCCGGGCCGTGTCCCTCGCCGCGGCCGAGCGCGCGGAGGCCACGGTGCGCGTCACGGCGCTCCGGAATCGGCTTGCCGACGGGATCTGCTCGGTCTCCGGCGGCGTCGTCGAGCCGGCGTCCCCGGAACATGCCGGCCGGTCGGGGATCGTGGGCGGCACGGTGCAGTTGTGTGTCGCCGGAGTGGAATCCGAAGCGCTGCTGTTCCTGCTGGACGAGGCCGGGGTGGAGGCATCTGCGGGTTCCGCGTGCGCGGCCGGCGCGCTGGAGCGGTCCCACGTACTCACCGCTATGGGCGTCGGAGATGCACTGGCTGCGGGCGCGCTCCGGGTTTCGGTCGGTCGGACGACGACCGAGGCCGACGTCGACGCGGCGATCCGCATCATCGGTGAGTCGATCGCCAGGTTGCGTGCCGCCGGTGCTGCTCGCCGCCAGGCGTCGGACCGTGCAGAGCATGCGGTGAGCGCGGCATGACCGCCCCGTCGCGCGTCATGGTCGCCATGTCCGGTGGCGTGGATTCCTCGGTGGCCGCGGCCCTGTTGCGCGAATCGGGACGCGAGGTGGTGGGGGTCACCCTGAAACTGTGGGGCGGCGCATCGGACAGTGGGTGCTGTTCGATCGCCGACGTCGACGACGCGCGGCGGGTCGCCGACGCGCTGGGCATCGAGCACCACGTCTTCAACTTCGAGGACGATTTCAACGCCCGGGTCGTGGAGCCCTATGTGGCCGCCTACGCGGCCGGTCGCACCCCGAACCCCTGCATCGCCTGCAACCGGACCATCAAGTTCGGCCGGCTCGCCGAACGTGCCGCGGCACTCGGTTTCACCACGATGGCCACCGGCCACCATGCCCGGGTGGTGACCGGGGAGGACGGCCGCACCCGCCGGATCGCCCGGGGCAGCGACCCGGCCAAGGACCAGTCCTACGTGCTGGCGACGCTGGACCAGGACGCGTTGGCCGGTCTGGAACTGCCGATCGGTGAGATGACCAAGGACGAGGTGCGGCGGATCGCCCGGGACCTCGAGCTGCGCACCGCCGCGAAACCCGACAGCCAGGACCTGTGTTTCGTCACCACGTCCGAGGGACGTGCCGGGTTCCTGGGGACGCGGATGCCGCTCACCCCGGGACGGATCGTCGAGCCCGACGGCACCGAGGTCGGCGCGGTGGATGCAGTGGAACTGGTCACGATCGGCCAGCGCCGGGGTCTGAACCTCGCCGGCGGCGCGACACCCCGCTACGTGATCGACGCCGACGTCGCGACGAAGACCGTGACCGTGGGCCGCCGTGAGGATCTCCTCACTCACCGCACCACGGTCGGTGACGTCGTGTGGTCGGCCGCGCCGGAGTGGGGCGGCGCGCTCGTGCAGACCCGGGCACACGGCGATGCCGCTCCCGGTGAGGTGACTCCCGACGGCGACGATGGCGCCACGGTGGTCTGGGATGTCCCGCACGCCCGGGTGGCACCCGGCCAGGCGGTGGTGTTCTACCGCGGCGATCGGGTCCTGGGCAGCGGTACCGCGGTCTGAGATTCCTCCGGTGTGTGGACACAGTTCGGCGCGTCCGCGGCGCGGGTGGCCCCCACCGTGACCCGCCGCCGGACGGCTTCGTCCAGCAGCGCCCCGGGCCGGAGCACGGCGAACAGGATCCGGTCGGTTTCCACGGTGCGCTCCTCGGCGTGACGCGGCGCGCGCAGGGGCACCTCGAAAGGCTCGGTGAGGTCGATCTGCAACGCGAGGCCGAGGGCTCCCTGGGTCACATCGGTGCCGTCACTGCCCGCGTAGGCCGGGCCGAGGGTTGCGATGTTGCGACGAGGGAACAGCAGCGAGTCGGTGAGCATCAGCGGGTAGTTCAGCACCATTC
>CAZEAV010000140.1:0-7066 GCA_964510215.1 uncultured Iamiaceae bacterium | reverse complement strand
AGGTTCGCTCCGGTGAGATCGGTGTCGGTGAGGTCCACCCCGGTGAGATCGGCGCCGGTGAGGTCGGCTTCCGGGCCGATCAGGTAGCCCGCCGCGAGTTTCCAGTCCACAGGTGGGAGCTTGGGCGTCCCGATGATGCCCCCGGAGATCACTCCGGCGAGTTGCGCGGCCGACCGATCGGCGCCGGTGAGGTTCGCGCCGGTGAGGGGGTCACCGGCGAGGACCGTCCCCGCGAAGGTGGCGCCGGTCAGGTCGGCGTTCGTGAAGTTCGCCTTCACGACCGTGTAGCCACCTTTCACCGGCACCTTGAAGGTGCCGATCGTTGCGCCCGTCAGGTTTGCGCCGGGTCCGATGAGATAGCCGTCGTAGGCGAGCCAGTCTGCTGGGAGTTGCGCCGGGGTGCCGTCGATCGACCCGGTGGCGACGTTGCGCAGCGTCGCACCGGAGAGGTCGGCACCGTCGAGCCGGGCGTCGGTGAGGACGGCCGAGGTGAGGTCGGCATCGGCCAGGTCGGCACCGGTGAGCGTGGCTCCTTCGAGCTGCGAGTCGGACAGGTCCGCTCGGGCGAGGTCACACCCGCGCAGGTCCGCACCCGACAGATCCGTCGACGACAGATCGATCCCGGTGCCGTAACGATCGGGCGTGCAGTCCCTGCCGGGGATGGTGACGGTCCCGACGGAGACCGTGCCATCGGCAGGAGGGGTGGAGATCGTGCCGTTTCCTGCACCGGGGTCGTACGCGCCGTCGGTTTCGCCGACGACGTGGATGGCGTGGCGGCCGGCGAGGTCGACCAGGCCGATGGTGACACCGGTCGCGCTCAGGCCGTGGAGGGTGAACGTGCCGTCGGACGCACTTGTTGTCGCCGTCTGGAGGCGGCCATCGGCGGCGTCGTACGCGAACACCGCGATGTTGCCCGCCGGCGCCTTGCCGTCCGCCACCGTGCCGGTGACGGTCGATTCCCCGGTCAACCGAAGGTTCGCTCCGGGGTGATCGACGCCGGGCTCGACGGCGAAGGCCGCGGCGTCCGAGAGGTGGACGGCGCCCGCGGGGGAGCCGGCGACGAACCGTGTGGCGGAGCCCGGTGCGCTGACCTCCACCCGGTAGTCGCCGGCCGGGAGCGCGCCGGACGCGAAGTGGCCGCTCTCGTCGGTCGAGGTCGTCGTGACCAACGATCCCTCGGTGGCCCGATCGCCGTCCTCGATCCGCACGGTGGCCCCCGCGACGGGCCCGGTGTCGCCGGTGATCGTGCCCGAGATGGTGCCCGACGCGAGTTGTACGGATACGACCGCGGGGTCCGACGCGCGCACACCGACCGGGGTCGCTGCGGCGAAGGTGGTCGCGTCGTGCCACCAGCGGTTGGCGGAGGGTTGCCCGAACGCGATCTTGTAGGTGCCGTCGGGCAGGTCCTTGGAGCCGAAGGCGTAGTTGCCCTCGGTGTCGGTGTGGGTCGACGCGACGAGCGTCGGAGCATCGGTCGCGTACACGCGGACCGCCACGTTCGGCGCAGGACTCCCGCCGGCGAAAGTCAACTGGCCGGACAACTCGAGTGGCCCCGCGTGGCAACCGGACAGGGCGATCGCGGCAAAGCCGAGCGCCAACGAGAATCCCACAACCGCCGTCATCCGCCGGATCATCGAGTGTTCCTCCCTCGGTTTCGTCCCCGAAACCAGTCGTGCGATCAGCACTCGGATCGGCGAATGCTATCCGGCCGACCGCACCCGGTCAACGCCTTCGTAAACCCTGGTCCGCCGGCGCGTGGGCGGGCTGGATGCGCCATGGTGACGGTGCGCCCATCAGGAATCAGTCCAGCGGACGCGCGGGTCCACGCCGAGGAAGGCGCCGTACTCGCCTGCCGCACGTTCCACGTCGCGGTGCAGCCTTTGGCTCGGCCGTCCGAACATTTCCACGGTGATGTCGACCCGCTTCGCGGTGGCCTTGCGTTTCCAGACACCGACGACTCGACCATCGTCGACGATCGTGGGCCGGAACATCCCGTTGTTCCCCGGCACGACCAGCTTCAGGTGTGCCGGCTGCATGATCGCCGACCGGTCGCCGTAGCCGAGCACGTACTCGTCGAACCCCGACAGCAACAGCACCCGCCGTGAACCCTCGGGAGGGGCGACAGGGTCGTCGCCGAGGGCGGCGGCTCGGTCCGCGCCGATCAGCATGGGCCCGAACTCGGTCGGCACCTCGCTGAGCCGGTCGCCAGCTGCGGCGACCGCGGCGCGCACGTCGGCCATGCCCAACCCCGACCACCGCTTCAACTCGGTGACCGGTGCCGGGCCGTGACTGGTGAAGTAGCGGCGGGCGAGCTCGGCGAGCGCCGCGGGACGGTCGAGGTGACGCGGCTCGGGTGAGAAGGTGTCGAGCTCGACGAAGGTCTGGGTGCTCCCTCGTTGGGGACCCATGCAGATCACGCCGCGTTGTGCCGCGAACCACAACAGGTGGTAACCGTGGCGCCGGTCGGTGAGCAGCCCGGCCTCCGCAAGGAGGTCCAGACACTCGTCCCGGGCCACGGGTTCGCCGTGGGCGAGCGCGTCGCCGAGCACGACGCAGGCGTCCTCGGACGCCTGCTCGCTCAGCCCGAGGTGCTCCCGGCGTCGCTGGAGGCCTTTGAACGCGAAGGATTCGGCGAGATCGAGCATCCAATGTGTGTCCACCGCGGGGACGAAATGCACGGTGTTGCGCAATGGCCAGGTCCGCAGGATCGAAGCGTCCTCACACGCGCCGAGCACCGCTTCGAGGTCGAGGTCCGTCGAGCGTGCCCCGATCGACCAGAGCCCACTCCAGATCTCCTGGGACTGCAGCGCGCCGAGATGTTCGACGATGTCGACAGCGGTGATGCCCGCGCGTGGGGCGAGCCAGTGGTTCGCCAGGCGCAGCCGCCGGATGTCCCGACTCGTCAGGGTCCGCATCGCCGTGGTCTACCAGCAATGCGTCACGCCGGGAGGGACTCGATCGGAGGTCGCCCATCGTCGGATCGCCGCATGAAGCACCACAGTCCCCCCTCGGAGTCCCGAGCACCGTATTCGCGGAACCCATAGGGTTGATCCACCGGCGGATACGCGACCGCGCCGCCACGGTCCACCGTGCGCTGGTGGTGCGCATCGACGTCGTCGACGATGACCGCCATCATGGCGGTTGCGACCCCGACCGAGCGCGGCGACGCCAGGGCGAACTCGGACGACTCCCGATGGAGCCAGACGGTCGCGTTGCCGGCCTGGAGTTCCCCGTGGACGATCCGAGCATCCGAATCCCGAGTCAGCGCGCCGGGGCCGAGCCCGAAAACATCGATCAGGTAGGTGAACGCGGCTTCGAGGTCCTCGTAGACCACGATCGAGACGTTGTTCTCGACCGCCGCGCTCGGTTCGGCCATCGCCTCGAGGAGGGGGATGAGGTCGTCGGCATCGGACGAGCCGCGGACCGTGAGGAGCGCCCGGCGTTGCCGTTGAAGGTTTGCGAGTCGCTGCTCGACGTCGGCGAGTTGCGCGTCGAGCACGTCGTGCAACTCGACCGTCGCACCGTCGAGTGTCCTGCCGATGGTGTCGAGGGAGAGTCCGAGCCTGCTGAGCGCGCGGATCCGGTAGAGCCGCTCGATGTCCCGATCCCCGTAGAGGCGATAGCCCGACGAGCTTCGTCGTGCCGGCACGAGCAGGCCGATCGACTCGTAGTGACGCAGGGTGCGGACCGTGACACCGGATGCCTGGGCCAACGCGCCGATCTGGAGCAGCCGGGCATCCGGTGGTTCGCTCATCGGTGGTCCCGTATGAAGCCGAGCGCCGCGTCGGCGTCGCGTCGGAGTTCGTCCAGATCGACGTGCACCGCACGGCCCTCGTTGACAGCGATTTCGCCGCCCACGACCACGGTTCGTACATCACTCGGGCGACCGCGCAGTGCCAGACCCGGGACGGGGTGATCGACGCCGAGGTGGTGGGGTCCTCGGCGATCGACGATCATCAGATCCGCCGGCATCCCCGGCGCAATCGTTGAGGCGAATGCCGGGGTGAGCGCCGCTGGAAGGGTGAGGGAGAAGTCGGAACCCCCTGCCTCCCGGGTCAGCAACAACGCGGCATGGATCAGGTCGAATCCGCTGGCGATCATCGACGGTGTCTGATCACTTCCATAGTGCACCGGTATCCCCGCCGCGGTCAGCCGGGTGAGCGCGAGCCCGCTCGAAGTGCCGAACCCCAGCATCGCGTTTCCCAGCGGGTTGAGGTTCACGACGGTACCCGACGATGCGATGAGGTCGATGTCTCGGTCATCGACCGCGCCGGCGTGCATGAGCGTGCAGCGAGGGCCGAGGAGTCCGTGTGCGGCGAGTCGGTCGATGGCCGGCCTCCCGTGGGCCAGATCGTGGTCGGCGACCGACTGGAACGTTTCGTGCGAGTGGAAGTTGACCGAAGCGTCGGTCCGCTCGAGGAGCGCACCCAGGCGTTCGAGGAGTTCGTCCGAGCAGTAGGTCGGCTCGGTCACGGCCAGCGACGGTTCGACGAGACGCCGGGACGACTCGTCTGCCGCTGTCGAGGTGGTTGCCAGCCACTCCTCGGCACGCTCGATCACCGCTGTCGGGTCGGCGATCGGTTCGGCTCTCCCGTCCTCGGAGATCATCACGTCATGGATGTGGGGGCCGACCGACATTCGGATTCCCACTCGGCGCGCCGCGGCGGCGATGCCGTCGGTGCCGGCGCTGCCGGCGTCGACCACCTTTGTGGTTCCCGCGATGAGCATCGCAGCGAGGAGTGGTGCGACCACGGCCTCGACCAGGTCGGGCGGAACGGGCATGGAGAGAAGCTCGTCCAGGGTCCGACCGATCTCGGCGGCGCCGCCACCTCCGCCGAAGGTGCTGGGCCCCCGTGCCGGCGCATAGGGCTGCGCGGCGGCGAGGATCGCCGAGCAGTGCACATGGCCGTCGATGAACCCGGGCGCCACGTACGCCCCGTCCGCGTCGACGTGTCGCCGGGCCGACCAGTACGAGGCGGCGTCAGGCCGGTCGTCGAGTGCGACGATCACTCCGTTGTCGATGACGATCGGCACCTCGCGGTGGCCGCGGGGGTCGGAAAGGTCCAGGACCGTCCCGCCGGTGATCAAGAGGTCGCAGTTCCTAGGGTCGGTCATGGGTCGACCGTACGGGCTCACGCCGCGTCAGGGTCAAGGTTCTTGCTGCCAGCGCCCGGCGGTCGAGCTTGTGGCCGGGGGTGAGGGGGAGCGCGTCGATGATCACCAGGTCTTCGGGCAGCTCGAAGCGGGCGAGGTCGTCGGCGGCGAAGGCCCGCAGGTCGTCCAGGGTCGGCGGGCGGGTCGGGTCGGCGGGCACGACCACGGCGACCCCGCGGTTGCCCATCACCTCGTCGGGCCGGGGGGCGATGGCGATGGCACCCACGAGCGGATGGTCACCCAACACCGCTTCGACCTGCATCGGGTGGACGTTCTCACCGCCTCGTAGGTACATCTCCGAGTCGCGCCCCACCAGGCGGAGACAACCGGTCGCATCGATCGACCCCAGGTCGCCGGTGTACAACCAACCGTTCCGGAGCGACCGTGCCGTGGTGGCCGGGTCGTCCCAGTAGCGGTCCATCGCGGCATCCGAGCGCAGACAGACCTCGCCGACCTCGCCGACGTCGAGGTCGTGGCCCTCGGCATCGCGGATCGCGAGGGCCATCCCCTGTCGCGGTCGCCCCACGGTGTGCAGCGCCTCGTCGTCGGGTGCGTCGAACGCCGTGCCGGTGCCCACCCCACCCGATTCGGTGGAGGAATACCGGATCGAATACGCGGCATCGAAGCGGCGCCGGGCCTCGGCGACCAGCGCAGGGGGAGAGGGCGCGCCGCCCATGATCAGCGCCCGGACCGCGGAGAAGTCCCGTTCGTCGAAGCGGGCGTCGCGCAACATCAGGGCGAGTTGTGGCGCGACGCCGCCGATCACCGGCATCCGCGTCGCCTCGACGATGTCGAGCACGTCCGCGGCGCGCCAACGGCCCAGCAGCAGCAGCTCGGCGCCGGTGCGCACGTACCACGGGAACTTCGTCATGAAACCGACGTGGGCGAACTGGGTGCCGGCCAGCATCGGAGTGCCGCCACCCCATTCGCCGGCCCGCGGGCCGAGGTCGTAGCGGGTGACCGCGGCGAGGTGACGCTGCTTGAACACCGCACCTTTGGGGCGTCCCGTGGTACCGGAGGTCAACACGATCGCCACGTCGCGATTCGGGTCGGCGGGCACGGGGCGGGGGAGCGGCTCATCGTTCCCGAGCCGTACATCGGCGAGCACCCGGTCCGGTGCGTCGGCCTGCTCGATGACGACGGTCCGGTCCGAAGGGAGTCGATCGCTCAGCTCCTGGTGGGTGAGCACGAGTTTCGGGCCGGCCACGTCGCATGCGGTGGCCCGTTCCGCCGGGGCGAGCACCGGGTTCACCCCGACGGTGATCGCACCGATGCGGGCGAGCGCCACAAAGGCCACCGCGTACTCGCATCCCGAGGGCAACACCAACGCGACGACATCGCCCGGGCCGATGCCACGCCGGGCCAGCCCGGCGGCAGCGGAGTCGGCGAACCGGTCGAGCTGGGAGTAGCTCAGCGACCAGCCCTGTGGCGTGGTCAGGGCGGGACGATCGCCGAAGCGTCGGGCAGCCTGGGCGACGACGGCTGAAAGGTCTCCTGCCGACACGGCGCCGCGCGTCGTGCTCAACGGATGCGCGGGTCGATGCGTTCGCCGGACGCGAACACCTTGGAGCCCTCGTCCAGCGCGGCTTCGGTCATGCCCAGGTGCAGGAAGGTGTTCCCCAGCGAGGCGGCGACCGCGGGCGGAACCTCCCGGGCGGCCCACAGGGTGCGCACCGTGGCCATGAGCGCACCGAGCGGCTGCGAGGCGATCTCGGCGGCGACCGTTGCCACGGTGTCGGCAAGTTCGTCGCCGGGCACGACCTGTGACACCAGGCCGATCTCCTGGGCACGCCGGGCACTGAGGCGTTCGTGGTTGCCTGTGAGGGTCATGCGCATCACCTCGCCGAACGGCATGCGGCGCAGCATGAGCATCGGCTCGTACACCGCCGGCATGGCGTAGGTGACGTGCGGG
>CAZEAV010000139.1:0-7071 GCA_964510215.1 uncultured Iamiaceae bacterium | reverse complement strand
GTGTCGCCTCGCACATCCGCGACAACTTCAGCGCACAAGACGCCGCCAAGGTGGTGCAACAAAGCGGCGGCAACCCGAACGACCCCCGGGTTCAGCAAGCGTTCAGCCAAGCCGCTTCGGTGTGTCTCACGTCGAGCCAGATCGACGAGTTCAACGCCCACGGCATGGGCAACTGACCGCTGGCACCGATGGGCAGGCTCACCGCGGGTTGTCATTTGGCCGCGGACGCTCCAGCGTCTGGTGCCACGCGGACGGGAGCGGTGCGCGCATGTCGCCGAGTAGTGGTCACAGACGATGCCGCGACCGTCCGGACAGTCGCGCCCGGCTCGAGCGCCACGAAATGAACCACAAGACCTCGACGACGCGATCGACTTCACTTGCTGAGCGCGCCGGGCCGTCCGGCAATCGCACCCTTCAGGCACCCGGGGCGCGCGTCGACCGGCACCGCAAGAGCCGGTAGGCGGGGCCGGCCAAGGCGACCGCGGAGTCCCGCGCGACTCGGCTCCTCACATCGCGCGGTTCGGACGCGCGACCGTTCCTGCTCGTGTCCCGTTTCGTGGATCGTCCGCTCCCTGTAGGAAGAAGAAGACGGCCATGATCCGTTGCGGGAGCTGCCAGACGATGCTCACCGCGTCGATGGCGTATTGCCCGAAGTGCGGCACAGCCGCATCACGGGCCGCGACGCCACCTGCACACGGCATCGGAGCAGGTCGTCGACCCGAAGGCGCGGTCCCCGCGGCCGAGCCACGGCCCCGCACGCCGAAGGTCACCAGTTCCCACATGCCCCCGACCTCCGCGACGGGGTCGACATCACCCGCGCACAGGGTGCCCGCTTTCCACGGGCAGACGCCACTGCCCGGTCCGCCGATGGCGGCCGCGGTCCCGTACGCGACCGGTTTCGCGCCGCCGCCAGGCGCGCCGGGTCCGCCGCCGACCTACCCGAGCACCGCGCGCGGCCCGTGGAGCCCGGGAGGAGCGATGCCCTTCGACGCCCACGGCGACCGTGCGACAACGAACATGATCAAGACCGCCGTGCTGTTGGCGGCGCTCGGCGCGCTCCTCATCGGAATGGGCGCATGTTTCGGCGGTGGTGGTGGCGCGGCGATCGGGTTGTTGGTCGGCCTGTTGTTCGTCGGCGGTTCCTATTGGTTCAGCGACCGCTTGGCGATCCGCTCCGCCGGCGCAAAACCGGTGAGTGAAGCCGAGATGCCCGAGTACTATGCCGTGGTCCGTGAGTTGACCGCTCGCGCCGGGTTGCCGATGCCGCGGCTGTACGTCAGCCCCGAACGTCAGCCGAACGCCTTCGCAACTGGGCGCGACCCCGAGCACGCTGCGGTGGCGGTCACGCGGGGAATCCTCGAGGTGCTCGACTGGAATGAAATGCGCGGTGTGCTTGCCCATGAGATCAGCCACGTGAAGAACCGCGACATCCTGATTTCGTCGGTGGCTGCCGCAGTTGCGATGGGTATCACGTTCCTCGCTCGCATGGCGGCGTGGTTCGGCGACGAGGACGACTGGACCGGTGTCGTCGGCCTGCTGCTCCTGGTGATCGTCGCGCCGCTCACGGCGACAATGATCCAGTTGGCGCTCAGCCGGAACCGTGAGTACGAGGCCGATCGTTCCGGCGCTGAACTGCTGGGGACTGGGGAACCACTGGCGACAGCGTTGGCGAAGATCGAGGCCGGTGTGCGGCGCACCCCGATGGACGTCGATCGGGCCCAGGCGACTGCGTACATCATCAATCCCTTCACCGGACGCAAGGTGCGTCTCGCCAACTGGTTCAGTTCGCACCCGCCGACCGACCAACGCATCGCCCGGCTGGGCGCAAGCCCACCACACGCGTGACCGAGCCGACGTCGGTCAAGATCCGTCGACCACGACGATGTTCGATTGACATCGACACTCCGATCTGACCTCATCACGCCAAAACTTCGTGTCCGCCAAACCGGTGGAACCTCGCACAGCCGCGGCAACTTCAGCGCGCAAGACGCCGCAAAGGTGGTGCAGGAAGGCGGCGGAAACCCGAACGATCCCCGGCTTCAGCACGCGTTCAGCCAAGCCGCTTCGGTGTGTCTCACTTCGAGCCAGATCGACGAGTTCAACGCACACGGCCTGGGCAACTGATCACACGGAGCTCGAGTCGCTTCTTCGAGGGGGCGTGGGCGCACCAAGGCGCGGCGCGTCAGGCGGGGACCCGGTGCCACGCGCGGTTGCGGTACGGGTCGCTGCGACGCCACGCGGCACGGGTTTCGCCCAGTGCGGCACCGGTCGAGCGGACGGCGCGGCCGATGTCGTCGCGGGCAACCAGCCACGACTTCTGGACGGCCTCGTCGTGGGCCACGGCGGCAGCCCGGGGGCTGACGGCGATACCGATCGCGACGAGTTGTTTGACATCGATGGGGGACATTGGGCTTCCTTTCGTATCGGGGCTGCCATGGCAACCCCTCCATCAGTAGACACTATTAGTGACTAAATGATCGCTTGTCAACAATAGCTTCGTTTATTAGCGTACGAGCATGACGAGCTACTCGAGTGCCGCGCTCGGCGACGTCGTTCGGCGTCTGCGCTTGGGGCGAGGCCTCACCCAGGAGCAGCTCGGCAATCAGGCCGGGTACGGTCGCGGTGCCGCCGTGTCGATCTCCCGGCTGGAACACGGATTGGTCCGACCCAGCCCAGCGAAGCTGTCGGGAATCGCCACGGCGCTCGGCCTCACCCCGGCCGCGCTCGAACAACAGGCTTCCCAGGCACCCCCTGCCACCGGATCGGCGGCGCCGCGCCCTGGCGATGTGCCCGGACCCGACGCCGCACGGGGTGGCAAAGGCCTCCGGACGTCCAAAGAGCTCAAGGCCCGAGCCTCCCGTATCCAAGCAGAGGTCGACGAGCGAACCCGGGTGCTCACGTCGCTCGGCAACGAGTTCAACGAACAAGGCGACCGTGCGGCCGAGGAGTTCTTCATGCCTTTCGTGCGGATCGTCCAGATGATCCCGGGTGCCCCCCAGCCCGGGCCGACGGGAGTCGTTCCCCAGACCGCCGCAGGGAACGTCGGCGTCGGCGCGCTCTGGGCCGCGTCCGCCGCGCTGCACCAAGCCGTGGAGGAGTCCGCGGGCCGGATCGCACAACCTAGGGTGCCACCCGGATCCGACACCTTCGGAACCTTCGTGGGCGCAACCTCACGCGGCGTGGCCCCGGCCGGTGCCGCGCCGGGGGCACCAGGCCCGACCCCTTCCGACGCCGAGCCCGCCGCACCGGGCCGAATCGGCCTCGCGACCGGGGGAGCACGGATCGCGTTGGGAACCGCGATGCTGACCGGCATCCTCGCCGCACCGACGATGCTCCTGGCCGCCGGGGGATTGGTCTGGATGACCAGACGTTCACGCCGCCAACAAGCCGAGCTCGCCGCGAACCTCGACGCTGCCGAGGCCGAGTTGCACGCCACCGCCGGCGGCTTCGAAACCCTGGCCACGGTGCTTCCCCGAGCAACCGCGATCCTCGACTACATCGCCACCCACGCCGGCCACGCGCTCGCGCGGTGGCCGGTCGCATCGAACCGGCACCCCGTGGCCTGGGACGCGCTCGACGCGCACGACCGGCAATGCTTCGGCGAGTTCAGCGATGTCACCGCGGCCCACCTCAGCATCGTGTCGATCGACTTCCAGGGCCTCCTCACCGCTCCCGGCGTCGACCAGCACGTCCTCGTCGCCAACTGCGGCCACTTACTGGACCGAGCACGCGACATCGTCACCGCGCGGGTCTGAGTGTCGGCCACAGTGCGGTCGAGAAATGGCGCTGTCCTCAGTCGTTCGCACTTCCAGCCGGGAGACCGTCGATCCGTTGCGGCGCCGGGTGCGGGGTGGTTGGTTCAGGAGGATGCGACGTTGTGGACCCCCTTCGCGGCAAGCTCCATGAGCCGACTCGGGTCGATCGGCAGCGCATAGGGGCCGCTCGCCGAAAACACGACGATATTCGCGCCCACGGCGACCACCACTGCTCGGGCCTCGACCGTCACGAACATTGCCGACGCCTCGACATCGACGGTCGCCGCGGCATCTCCGAGCGCAGGCTGACCAACGACGGTCATCGAGCCCGACACCATCCCATTGCTCGCCGTAAACGAGGAGCAACTTTCCGAAACGGCGGCAACGAAGTCGCTGACGGTCCCTTGCGCCTGCTCAGGGGTTGTCGCAGTGATGGACATGGTGAACGACGACTCCATTTCGGAGCCATCTGAATAGGTGACCGTTGCCGTGGTGCCGCCCGTCGACGCGTCGAGCGCGTTGAACGCCGCGGTGCACTCGGGCGGGTCCACGTCGCTCGAATCGTCGGATTGGTCGTCGACCTTCGCCTGCCATCCAGCGGGCATGTCGCTCAGCGGCAGGAGCGCGGCTTGTGCCGCCTGCGCGTCGAGCGGCCCCACCGCCTTCGGAGCCGTGGTGGTCGGCGGCAGCGTCGTGGACGGGACCGTCGTTGTCGGTGAAGTCGAGTCCTGTGGAGCGGCTCGAGACGAATCGGACGGCCTGATGATCGGAGTGCGAAGCGTGCTGACCGCGCCCTGCACACCAATCGTGGTGACGTCACCCGAGGTGAAGTCGAAGATTGCTGCCTTGCCGGGGCTGGAAATGTTGACGCTCGCCCTCGACGGCTCCCCGCGTCGTTGGAAAGACAGTACGACCTTGGAACCCGTGGCACGCAGCCACATCGCGAAGTCGCCCTCACCCAGGTAGGGGGAAATCTGGGTATCCAGCGACTTCACCGTCTTCCCCGTTGCAGGGTCCACGAACTGCACTCCCGTCACCGATTCGCCTGTTTGGGAGTACGCTGGTTCTGCGAGCAATCCGGCTTCGGTCAACGCGCCGCTGGAACCGCACGGGTTGTCCGACAGCGCGGCCGTGCACGAGTTTTTCGCCGACTTTCCGTCGACGCCGCGAAACGACCATTGCACGTTTCGTTCTCCGTAGTGAGCCCATGCGACCGTGTCGTTTCCGATGGTCACGCCACCCAGGCCGCGTTCGGGCCCGGTCGTGACGTTGTCGATGACCGTGTCCTTTCCATCGTCCAGGTTCCGAAGGTGCAGCGACACCTCAGCGGTGGCCGATCGACCGGAATCACCCGTTTGTGGGCGTATCTGCGCATACGCGATGACCGGGCGACCGCCGAGCTCGCCTGCGGCCAACAAGGCGGGGAACGACTGGGTTGGATCGCCGGGGTCGAACAGCTTGGTAGGCTTGGACGTCCCCGCAGCCAAGTGCCAGACCGCCGCCTCGTCGACGCTGGTCGGTGTCACGTTCGTGATGTCCAGTGGCGAATCCGTCCCACTCTTCGGCGTACGGAGTTCTTGGTAGACGACGCCGCCGGACCCGTCGTCGTAGGCAACGGCGACCGGATGGTCGACGATCTGGGTGGTTTTCTTGCCGTCGAAGGACACGACGGAGATGCCTTGGTCGTCGGTGACGAGGTAGCCGTCCAGACTGACGGTGGCACCGACACCGACGGTGGCCGGTTTGCCGGTTGTGATGTTCGTTCCCTCGACCGTGGTGAGCGGCTTATTGCTCGCAGTGACCTGGATGACCTGGCCAGGGTCGTAGCCGGGCCAGGGACGACCGTGCACATCCACATCCCCGCCACCCAGATCCGGTTTCGTCAACGGATCCCCCGACGCGGCTGCGACCGCCGGGGTGCCGTGGGCGTCGATGAACACCGGCGTCCCGGCTTCCAATACCGCCTGATAGGCGTGGGGGCGACCACTCACGAACGAATGGCTGGTCACGGCCGTGTCCGCGCCCAGAAGCACCGGCGTCAGGTGGTTCACCGCGTCCGGAATCGACGACGGATCGATGCCCATCGCCGTCGCCCACGCCGACGCAACGTTCGGATTCGCCATCAGCTCGCCGGCGAGTTTCGACCCGTCCGCGACCGGAGTGCGTGGGTCCACACCATAGAAACCGTGCTGATCGCCGCCCACCGGCCTCAGATGCAAACTCCCCGAAGAAGCTGTCGTCGAAGACGCTTTGACGCCCGACGACAATTTCGCGGCCTTCGTGGCTTTGGCCGGGTAGGCCACTGCCGTTTTGGCATCGACGGTCATCACCGACTTCGTGAACGGGTCGGGACCCGGACTGCCGACGGGCACCAAGCTCACCGCCAACGCCTTGGAACCCCCGCCACTGCTCAACACCAGGAACCCGACGGCCACCAACACCAACACCGCCACAACCGCGCCGCCGGCGAGTGCAACGTTTCGACCACGATGCGAACCACCCCGACCGGCCTTCGGCGCGTTACCACCAGCTCCCACCCCACCTGCTGCACCCGAGATGACGGGACCACGGGGTGCCTCACCGGCCCGGCCGAGCGACGACGACCCGGGGCCTTCTCCTCCGGCGGGTGGACGCGAGGCCGTCATGTCCGAACCAGTACCAGACTCCGCTGCCGGCGCGTTCGCCGACCATTGACGAATACCGGCCCCGTGAGGCGGTGGTTCAGATGGTCGGGCTGGAACTCCCGGCGACGCAACGGCCGGGCCCGACGGCGATGCGCCGCTACCCAACGCCCTGTGACACACCGGACATTCGCTCATCGACTCGACCACCATCGTCGAACACGCCGGACACCGCATCACCATGGAACCTGCAACCTCCCTCGGGCATCGACGACGACCGAAATCATCGTCATGGCATAGCAACCTTCAACCGCGCGAAATATCGTACACGCAGCGCGCCCACCCGGCCTGGGTTGCCACGTCCACACCGGGACGTGCCTGAAGAAGATCCGGGCTGCAATCGAGCGCGCCGCCGACTGGGCAAGCCCACGGACGACGCCTGTTCCACCTTGCATTCGCGGTGCAAGTCCATGATCGAGTTGTCGCCGCCGCCACGGCGTGGCGGGACACCTGGGAGGACTTCGAACCGGATCGGTCGGCATTCTGTCGAGATGTTCCTCGATCGTCTGTTCCGCGGATTCGATCGCGTTGCCGATCGCATGATCCTCACGTACGTTGCGCCGCGGGCATTTCCCGATCAATGAAGCCGCACCGAACGTGCCGTACTGTCTGTCGATCAGCCGGCAGAAGGACCG
>CAZEAV010000138.1:0-7101 GCA_964510215.1 uncultured Iamiaceae bacterium | reverse complement strand
CCGGAGCGTCCCCGGCGCCCGGTCCGGACAACCCGTGGCTCCAACGGCGGGTCGCGGCACTCGCCCACGCCGGCGGCGAAGACGAGAACCCTCAGGAAACCCTTTTCGCTTTCGGCCAAAACGTGGCCGACGGGGTCCCGATCCTGGACATGGACGTCCAGATCACCGCGGACGGCGTCCCGGTCCTCATGCACGACAACACCGTGGACCGCACCACGAACGGCACCGGCTCCATCCACTCGATGACCTTCGCCCAGGTCCACGCGCTCGACGCCGCGTACTGGTACACCGCGGATTGCGCGGCATGCCATTCCGAGCCGACCGACGCCTACCTCTACCGGGGCATCCGAACCGGCGCGAAACCGCCGCCAACCGGGTACACCGCCGCTGACTTCGCCGTCCCGTCGTTGGAGGAGGTGTTCCAGCGTTTCGGCGACAGTGTGTACTACGACATCGAGATCAAGGACGATGCCGGTGACGTGACCGCGCTCGCCCAGGCCACCGCCGACCTGATCCACACCTACGGGCTCAGCTCCCGCGTCGTGATCGCGTCCTTCGGCGGTCCCGGTATGCCGGCTTTCCGGGCCGCGGCCCCCGACGTGGCCACCAGCGCCACGCTGGACGAGGTCGAGGACTTCTTCGTGCACAACGTCGTGCCACAGGACGCGCAGATCCTCGACATACCGCCCACCTACGACCTGAACGGTGTCACCATCAACGTGGTGACGCCTGCGTTCGTCCAGAAAGCGCACGAGGCCGGATTGGCCGTCTGGGTGTGGATGAACTCCGGGAGCCAGCAGAACGCCGACTACTACAACCAGTTGCTCGACATGGGCGTCGACGGTCTGAACGTGTCGCGTCCCAGCGTCCTGATGCAGGTGCTCGCCCAGCGTGGCGACGGCTGGGATCCGACCGCCACCACGACCACGACGACCACCTCCCTGCCGCCGACCACCTCGTCGACGCCGACGAGCGAGCCCACCACCACCGGACCGTCCACGACGACCACACCGGCGTCGAGCACCACGTCAACCGAGCCTCCCCGTGCCACCACCACCGCCCCGTCCGAACCCACCGGTCAGGCACCGGTCGCGCGGGGGGTGACGGCGTCGCCGACCTTCACCGGCTGAGAGACTTCGTGCCTGCCAGTGCGTGGCCCGTACTGAATCGACCCGGTCCCCTCGCGTTCGCGCACCGCGGCGGCGCCGGCGACTGGCCCGAGAACACGATGCCCGCGTTCGAACACGCGGTGCAGCTCGGCTACGACTACGTGGAGACCGATGTCCATGTCACCGCGGACGGCGTGCTGTTGGCGTTCCACGACGATCACCTGGACCGCGTGACCGACCGCACCGGAGCCATCGCGGAACTCTCCTATGACGTGGTGCGGACCGCCCTGGTCGACGGCACAGAGCCCATCCCTCTCCTCGAGGATCTCCTGGGATCCTGGCCGCAGTTGAAGATCAACATCGACCCGAAACACGACGGCTGTCTCGAGGCGCTCGCCGAGGTCATCTCTCGCACCGGGAGCATCGACCGCGTCTGCGTGGGGGCGTTCAGCGACCGGCGCCTGGCACGGCTGCGGGCGAAGGTGGGGCCACGACTGTGCACTGCTCTCGGGCCACGGGGTATCGCGCGCCTCCGCGGTGCTTCCTGGCGCATTCCCATGCCCCGGCCCGTCACCGGCTGTGCGCAGGTACCGAGATCCGCACGTGGGCTGACGATCGTCGACGAGTCGTTCGTGGCGAGCGCGCACGAGCGGGGCCTGCAGGTGCACGTCTGGACGATCGACGACCGCGACGAGATGAACGAACTCCTCGACCTCGGGGTGGACGGCATCATGACCGATCAGCCCGGGGTGCTGCGCGACGTGCTCATCGAGCGGAACGAGTGGACCGGACCGCTCACCGGTTGCTGAACCGGGGCTCCCGCTTCTCGAGATGGGCCATGGTGGCCTCGACCTGATCGGGGCTTCCGATCAGGTCGGCCATGAGCCGCGACTCCTCCTGATAGGACTCGGCCAGGGGACGCGACCACGCCGCGTTGCACAGCGCCTTCATTCCCCGGATCGCCTGGGGGTTCTTGCCCCGGATCTCCGCGGCGAGCGCCTGGGCGTCCGCAAGGGGATCATCGCTGAGGTGCGTGGCGACGCCAAGCTCCGCGGCTTCGGTCCCGCTCAGCATCCGACCCGTGAACGCGAGCTCCTTCACCATGTCGAGGCCGAGGAGGCGAACCAGTTGCGGAATGCCGGTCATGTCGGGCAGCAGACCCCAACGGATCTCCAGAACCGACCACCGCGCATCGGGTGCGGTGAATCGGATGTCCGCGCCCAATGCGATCTGGAGACCACCCCCGAACACGACGCCGTGACACGCTGCGATCACCGGCACCTCGAGCTCGCTCCACTGGTGGGCCACCTGCTGGAACGCGTTCGTGATCTTTCCCGGCATCCGATCGGCGATCGGGCCCGACACCTCGGCGAAATGCGCGTAGGCGTCCGCGAACTCGGGATCCTCATCTCCCAGGTCACCGCCGGCGATCGCGGCAAGGCTCGCGGCATCCAAGCCGGCGCAGAAGCCGCGCCCTTCGCCCGAGAGCACCACCGCGCGGATGTCGGGGTTCGCGTCGAGGGTCTCCCCGGCACGCAGGATCCCATCCAGCATCGGCGTGTCGAGCGCGTTGAGCTTTTCGGGGCGGTTGAGGCGGACGTCGGCAATGCCGTCCTCCACCGAGATCGTGACGCGTGGAGCCATGGTGCCATTCTGGCCGATCGTGGACTCGCCTGCCATGCTGGTGGAAGCCTCTGTGAGTCACACCACGGTTCCGGCGGAGCGAACGAGAAACACCTGATGGGCAACGCCACCGATCGCACCAGCCGTCGCACCGTCGCGCGCATCCTGGGCCTGTGTCTGGTGCTTACGATCGCGATGACGACCGGATCCCCGGTTTCGGCTGCCGACCCGACTCCCGGAGCCGGCGACGCGGCCGTCCGGCCCCCGCACATCGAGGCGTTCCTGGATGCCGTCGCGGTCCACAGCCCGTCCTATGACCGGGTCGCGGCCCGACTGCAGGACATCGAGGGACGACTCGGCACCGAGACCGCGCTGCTGACCCAGGCCACGAAACAGCTCGCCGACCTTCAGCGGCAACGGGTCTCGCTGACCCGGCGCATCGACCGCGACCACAAGGTGAAGGCGGCCGCCGAGGCGGCGATGGCGACCCTGCGTGTCGAACTCCGCCACCTTGCGCTCGCCGCCTATGTGGGAGCGTCCGACGGGGCCGCCCGGTACGCGGCCCTCACGCTGGACTCGGCCGGCTTCCTGCGAGCCCGGACCAGGAGCGACCTACGGTCGGCTGCCACCCGGGAGAGCCACGGTCACTATGTGCACGAGTCGGCCATCGCCCACCGGGCCGCGCGCCGGCTCACGTCGAATCACGCGGCACTGGCCCGAAACCTCGACGAGACCGACCGGGCGAACCGGCAACACGACGACGCCCAGAGGGCCATCGCCGCCGACAAGCGCGCCGTGATCGCCACGACCCAGCAGGTGCACCAGGCCAGAGCCACCGCGTTCGTGGACGGGACCGATCTCCCCCTGGTCGTCCTGGACGCGTACGTGCATGCCGCCCGGATGGCCGCGATGCGGGATCGGGCGTGCCACCTGGACTGGACGCTGCTGGCCGGAATCGGCGAAGTGGAATCGGGACAGGGAACCAGCGGTGGTGCGTCGGTGCGCGCGGACGGGACCCTGACCAAGCCGATCACCGGCATTCCCCTGGACGGGTCCCATGCCACCCAGCAGATTCGAACCGCGGACGGCGGCTTCATGCACGCCCAGGGCCCGATGCAGTTCTTACCCTCCACCTGGCAGCGCACCGCGGTCGACGGCGACGGGGACGGAAAGGCAGACATCGGGAACTTCTACGACGCGGCGGCGACAGCCGGCGCGTATCTGTGTCGGAACGGAGTCGATGTGTCGACCCCCGACGGGCGGCGCGCGGCGATCCTTTCCTACAACGCAAGCGATGCCTACGTCGCCAAGGTCACCGCGGCCATGAAGCGTTACGCCGAAGCGCTGCCCAGGCTCCCGACTTCGTGATCCGATTCCCGGAGCGGCTCCGCGACGACCGCCGGCGTCTGGGAAGACGCGCCCGGAACCAGGGGTATGCCCACACCGGCTTTCTCGGCCCGTTGCCGGTAGCGCTCGGCCTCGTCGGTCTGACCCATCGTCGTGAGCAGCGTGGAGAGGTTCGCATCGCATTCCCCGGCGCTCGTCCACGCCTCGTTGTCGGTGAAGCGGCGGTGCGCCACGGCGAAACGACGCCCCGCGTCCGCCAGTCGGCCCAGATCGTAAAAGACGACGCCGAGGTTCTGGTCGCAGGACGCGGCCTCCTCGAACATTTCGATCGCGAGAAAGATGTCGCGGGCCTCGGTCAGGTATTCGATCGCGTCGTCCAGGGCCCCCAGGTCGTGCAGGACGAAACTCAGGTTGTGGTCGCTGGCGGCGACGCCCACCCGGTCACGGGCACCCAGAAACGCCTCACGTGCCGCGACGAGTCCGGTGACGGCCTCGTCTGCGTAGCCCAGCTCGGCAAGCAGCACCGACCGGTCATGGCGCAACGTCGTCATCACCCCCTCGGGGGCCCGATCCGCCAGGCACGCGATCGCCCGGGTCTCGGCCTCGAGCGCGTCCTCGTAGCGTCGAAGTGTCCGCAGCACCGACGCACGCGCCGCGAGCAGCCGCCCGGTCTGGCCGGGATTGCGATCCGGGTCGACGAGACCGAGCAGTCGATCCACAAAACCCAGCGCCGTGGTGGCCCGACCGTCGGCCACCAGGGAGGTCAACTCGCTGCACACCAGCCGGATGGCGCTCCGCAGGTCACCGTCGCCGAGCGCGGCTTCGAGACGGTTCTCTGCTTCGAGGCCGACATCGTTGGGTGTCACGGAACAAATCATAGGTCTTACCCACCTGATGACACTTCGCCGATCCGTGGCGTGACCGCGGCGGCGGTGACGCGGTCCCGCCGTCGTATTGACACCCTCGCCGGAACCGCCCTACCGTGCCAGACTTCATCGTGCCCGATGTCACGGGCGCCCGAACCGGCTTGTCGGGCGGAAAAGTAATCTCAGGGGACCACCAGCCGATGCCACAAACCATGAACCATCGATCCGGCACCGCGCCAAGTGCACGCGCCCGCCGAGGTGGAGCACTGTGAGACTCGCCGGGCAGATCGGTTTCAAGGTTCTCCGGCTCGTCGGAGCGGTCATCGCGGTCTCCTTCCTCACCTTCCTGCTGGCGCACAAGATCCCGGGTGATCCGACGTCGATCATCCTGCAGGACAAGGTCAACGCGATGATTCCGTGCGGCACCACGCTCGCGGGCAAGCCGGTGGACTGCACGGCACTGCCCGCCGACCTCGTCCACGGCCGCGGGTCCGAGAGCCCCGGCGCAGTCGTGTCGGTGTGCCACGCGTCCAAGTGCGCCATCGCGGCAGACGTGGTGCGCAATCGACTCGGCCTCGATCAGCCGTTGATGACCCAGTACTTCCATTGGGCGGGTGATGCGATTCACGGCGATTTCGGGACCACCTACGACACACAACCGTCGCCGGTGTGGCCGGAGATCGCTCACGCGCTCCCACCGACGATCGAGCTCATGGTGATGGCCATCGTGCTGTCCCTGGTGATGGCGATCCCACTCGGTATCTACGGCGCGTACCGGGAGCATCGACTCGGCGACCGGATACTCACGTCGGTGAGCTTTCTGTTCGTCGCCATTCCGAACTTCGTGCTCGCCATCTTCCTGATCATCATCTTCGTGACCTGGGCAGGTGCGGTGCAATCGGTGTACGCGCCGTCCAGTGACGGGATCTGGAAGAACGTCTCGACCCTGATCATTCCCGCGGTCGCGTTGGCGATGGCCATTGCCGCGGTGTACCAGCGTCTGTTGCGATCCGACATGATCGCCACCCTGCAGGAGGACTTCATCCTCATGGCGCGGGCGAAAGGGCTGCCGACGTGGCGGATCCTGACTCGGCACGCGCTGCGGCCGTCGTCGTTCTCGCTGCTGACCGTGTTCGGCATCAACGTCGGCACCCTGATCGGTGGGACGGTGATCATGGAGGTGATGTTCTCGATACCGGGTATCGGCAAGCTGATCACCAAGAGCATCTACATCCGCAACTATCCGACCATCCAGGCACTCGTGGTTCTCATCGCCGCGGTGTACGTTGCGGTGAACGTGCTAACCGATATCAGTTACAGCATCCTCGACCCGCGGATCCGTCATGCCTGAGTCCACCACCCTGGCCGCATTGGACCCGATCGGTCCGATCGAACCGCTGACCGAGGACGAGGAGTCGCCGTCAGGGGCGAAAGACAAGAAGAAGATGGGCGTCTCGTTCTGGGTGGCGATCGCCTGGATCGGGCTCGTGTTCTTCGGTGCGATCTTCGACCCGATCCTGCCGCTGCAATCGACGACCAAACCCGACCCGTGCTCCACCTATGCGGCAACCATGGCGAACTACGACATCGGCCCGGTCGCCGCGCAGCTCTACGGGCTGGCCCAGGCCGATTCGCCTGCACAGGCGCAGCAGATGGCCAACCGTGGCGTCAAACCCGACCCCGCCGCGATCGCCGACTGTCCGAATCCCACGTTGAACTCCAAGGTCAACGCGTACCCGAGCGCCAGACACTGGCTGGGCACCGACTCGGCCGGCCGCGACTCCTTCGCCCGGATCGTGTCCGGAGCCCAGGTCGCCCTGCTGGTCGGCGTCGTCGCGGTGGGTTGCGGCATGATCCTGGGAACCCTCATCGGTCTGATCGCCGGGTACTTCCGTGGGGCCACCGAGGGAATCATGATGACCTGCGTGGACGTGCTGCTGGCATTCCCGGCACTGATCCTGGCCATTGCGATCGTGGCGTTCCGCGGACAATCGTTGTTCAACGTGTGCCTGGCCATCGCCATCGTGGCCACGCTGGGCCCCAACCTGACGAACGCACTACTGGCCATCAGCATCACGCAAGTGCCCATCTACACGCGCATCGTGCGCTCGGCCGTCCTGCAGGTCAAGCAGGCCGAGTACGTGCAGGCCGCGCGC
>CAZEAV010000137.1:0-7127 GCA_964510215.1 uncultured Iamiaceae bacterium | reverse complement strand
GGATTATTGACGCATCAACTAACTGAGGAGCCATCATGGCTGCTGTAACCGCCGACACGCTCACCCTGCCGAGACTCCACCCCGTCTCACCCACAGAGACCGAACGTCCGGTGAGCCAGATCACCACCGGACCGACCGGGTACGAAGGCCTGGGCTTCCCGGTGCGCCGGACGATGGCGGGGCTGCCCTACACCGCGACCGATCCCTTCATCATGATGGACCACATGGGCGAGGTCACCTACGAGGTCGGTGAGGCCAAAGGCACCGACTGGCACCCGCACCGCGGGTTCGAGACCGTCACGTACCTGATCGACGGGCAATTCCTCCACCAGGACTCCCACGGCGGCGGCGGCGTCATCGAGCCGGGGGACACCCAATGGATGACCGCCGCTTCGGGCATTCTGCACATCGAGACCCCGCCGGCCGCACTCGTGGAAACCGGTGGCCTGTTCAACGGGTTCCAGCTCTGGGTGAACCTCCCGGCCAAGGACAAGACGCTCGCGCCCGCGTACCAACCGGTGACCGGGAGCGACCTGTTGCTGTTGGCGGGCAACGACGGGACGTCGCTGCTCCGCGTGATCGCCGGCGACTTCGACGGGAACGTCGGCCCCGGTTCCACCCACACGCCGATCAGCCTCGTGCACGCGTCGATCGCACCCGGTGAACGGCTGTCGGTTCCCTGGCAACCCAGCTACAACGCCCTCGTATACGTGTTCGCGGGCAGCGGCACCGTCGGCACCGAGGCCGCACCGGTGCGTGCGGGCAACATGGTCGCCTTCGGGCCCGGCGACCGCATCACGGTGACCGCGGATGCCCACCAGGACAGTCGCACCGAGTTCCTGGAGGTCCTCCTGCTCGGCGGTGAACCGATCGGGGAGCCCATGGAGCAGTACGGCCCCTTCGTCATGAACACCCGGGCCGAGCTCGCCCAGGCGATGGACGACTATCAGCACGGTCGCCTCGGGGTCGTGCCGCCCGATGCGCTCATGCCCCACGTGTCCACCCGGAAGTGACCGCCGGGTTCGACACCGGCAACGGTCCGCGTCACAGCAGGTGGAATGCGGCCAGGAGGAGTCCGGTGATCGTGGCGTTTGCTCCGATGATGGCGATCGCCTGGTTGCGCTGCTCACGATAGAACTCGGCGCGGGACCTTTCGATCTCGCCGTGAAGCCCGCCCCCGAGCGTCGCTATTTCGCTGCGGAGTTCGGTTCCCAGGGCTGTCATCTCGTTGCGCAGTTCGGTTCCCAGGGCTGTCATCTCGTTGCGCAGTTCGGTTCCCAGTTGATCGAGGTCGCGCTTGGTCGCGACATCGGCCCATCCAACCGGGGGAAGAAGTTCCATGAGCGTGGCTGCCTTGTCGGGTCCCAGGGTTTCTTCGAGCCCCCGGAACAGTTGGTGGCGGGATTCTTCGGTCAGTGGCATCGTCGGGTCCTCATCGCCGGTCTCGTGGATGGTGGGCCGAAGAACCGGCAAGAGTGGACGCGTCGCGCCACTGCGGAAATGCTATCGGCTACGAGTGACATCGTGGTGAGCTTGCCGGCGGTCACGCCCGGTCACGGGTGGTTCAGGCGAGGCGCGACCGACCGTCGGTATCGAAGAAGTGTGCCGTGAGCTCGAGCCCCTCGATCGATGCGCGTGGGTAGAGCTCTTCGTAGATGCGTCGGTGCTCGGTGTGGAGAATATGCCAGACTCCGTCGCGCCGGACGTAGCGGTCGTCGTAGAAGGCCGCGCCGCGGACCTCCAGCCCGACGTCACCCAGGATGACCACGTCCTGGAGGGCCCAGGTCGCCGTCGCCGAATCACTGGAGACCAGCTCGATCTCGGGTTGGCTGCACTTGTGGCTGGTGAGCCGGTTCGTGTCGCCGAGCGACGAGGTCAGGAACTCCAGAATCGCCTCGCGGCCCTGAAGGGTCGTCGTGCTCGCATACGACGCGGTGGACTCGGGCACGAAGCACGTGGCCAGCTCGTCCCATCGCTTCTGGTCCACGCAACGCAGGTAGCGGTACTTGACGCGTTTGATTTGTTCGAATTCGACGAGATCGTCCGGGGTCATGGACAGGTCCTAGCAGCTCACGGGTCGCGATCGTCGCAGAAGTGCTCACATCGTTATCTTGATCGGATGCCTCAGCGACGGCCCGACGCTCACCGGCCCTGTCGCGTCGGGGGGGCGGTCTGATGGAACTCACGATCCCGCGTCGCTTCACCGGTCCACCCTCCATCGCCCACGGCGGGTACGTCGCCGGTCATTTCGCCGGTCCTCTCCGCGGGCAGATCGCCGCGCGCGGCAGCCGGCCCGCGAGTCACGGCCGAGCCGTGCAGGTGACGTTGCACCGCCCCACGCCGCTGGACACCCCGCTGCGACTCACTGCAGCCGATGAGACCCGATACGAGCTGCGCCACGACGACGAGGTCTGCGCCGACGGTGTCCCGACATCGCTCGATCTGGACATCCCGTCGCCGCCGGACGTCGACGAGGCGCGTGCCGCCGCCACGGGATCGCCTTCGCATTTCAATGGATCGGGCGTGCACCCCACGTGCTTCGGGTGCAGCGTCCTGCGTGCGGCCGACGACGGGTTGGCGATCGCGGCCGGGCCGTGCACCGTCGACGGGCAGCACCTGGTCGCCGCAGCCTGGACACCGGGTCCCGCTTTCGTCGGCGAGTGTGGCCGTGTCGATGAGCGCCATGTCGTCGCCGCTCTGGACTGTCCCGGAGCGTTCGCGTTCATGGTCGACGACGAACAGCCGGGGCTGCTCGGTCGGATCAGCTTCGAGATCCGAACACCGCTCGTGGTGGGCGATACCTATGTGGTGACCGGCTGGCAGGTCGGCCGGGACGGTCGCAAGCTGTTCGCCGGGACGGCGATCCACGGACCCGACGGCACGTGTCATGCCGCGGCCGAGGCGACCTGGTTCGTCGTGGACTGGTCGCGGCTCCGGCCCACCGGCGACGTCGGCACGAGCCGATGACCGATACCGACGACGCGGCCGGCCAAGTCCGACACCGACGTGGACGACGCGGTGGTGCGGACCTGTGACGATCGCCACGATCGCGCAGGAAGGCCGCTGGCGGGTGTGATCCTGGGCTCGACGCTTCCGGTGGAGGAGCCCGTCAACTGTGTGGGAGTTCGTTGAACGGCACGCGGGACAGATCGCCCGGTTCCTTGGCCAGACCCAGGACCCGTTCGCCGATGATGTTGTGTTGGATCTGATCCGTGCCGCCGAAGATCGGGAGTGCCTGGGCGCTCAGTGCCTGCCCGGTGAGGGGCACCGCGGCCCGCCCCGCCGGGGAGTCTCCCAGCGCCGTGTCGTCGGCTGCCGCGGGGCCATAGGAGTGCAGCATGCCCCGTGGCCCGAGCAGATCGAGCCCGAGGTCACGATTGTGGCGGAGGATCGTGGCCATGAGCAGCTTCGAGAAGTTCGGGATGCCGGGAATGTCGCCCCCGGCGGCCCGGACGGCTTTGTGCCGCTCGGTGTTTAGCCCGGGGATCTCGCCGTAGTTGTGGGCCTGGGCGAGCCGTTGGCGGATGACCGGGTCGTCAATCCGGCCGGTCCGGCGAGCGACCTCGATCAGCAGCGACGCGGGCGAGCGGCGGGTCTCGTCGGTATCGTCCGTCGCCTTCGGCGCCTGGACGTCGACGAAGTCGCCGGCGCGGCGGTCCAGATCACCGGCGACCGTTCCGGCCCGGGCGAAACGACCCCGCGGCGCGCCACCTCCGGCGCCCATGCCGGAACGTTCGTAGAACAGCGTGGTGTTCGCGACACTCCAGCCGTCGTTCACCTCACCGATCCGGTCGGCGTCCCGGGCGACGGCGTCGGTGAAGAACACCTCGCTGAACATCGTGTTGCCGGTCATCTCCCGCAACGGGCGCACTTCGACGCCGCTCTGGTGCATGTCGAGGGCGAACCAGGTGATGCCCTGGTGTTTGGGAACACTCGGGTCGGTCCGGGCCAACAGCATGCCGAAGTCGGCCAGGTGGCCGCCCGACGTCCACACCTTCTGGCCGTTGACCACCCACACGTCGCCGTCAGGCTCCGCGCGGGTGGCCAACCCGGCCAGGTCCGAACCGGCACCGGGTTCGCTGAAGAGTTGGCACCAGGCGCGCCGGCCGCACGAGATGTCGGGGACGAACCGTTCGATCTGTTCCGTCGTGCCGTGCGCGACGATCGTCGGCGCCGCGAGCCCCGGTCCGAGACCGAGGGGCGCTCCAAGGGCCCCGTGCTCGGCGACGGCGGCCGCGATCCGCAGTGCGTCGCCGCGACTGGCGCCGTGGCCGAGTGGCTCGACGGTCAGCATCGGCGTCGACCAGCCGGCCATGCCGAGGCGTTCCCACCATTGGCCGACGGTCAGGTCGGGATCCCAGCTGGCGTCCAGCCAAGTGCGCAGGTCGTCGATCAGATCGGTGCTCACGATGGTCCCTCCGTGCCGGACGACGGGGCGCGGAACGTCTCGCGTAGGCGGCGCTTGTAGATCTTGCCGTTGTCGGCCCGGGGGAGCGGTGTGAGGAACTCCACCCGCCGGGGGCATTTGAAATGGGCGAGCCGGTCCCGGCAGAACGCTTTGAGTTCGTCGGCGAGCGCGGCATCGGGCGTGATGCCGTCACGGGGTTCGACGACCGCCAGCACCGACTCGCCCCACTCGTCGTCGGGAATGCCGATCACCGCGGCGTCGCCGACCGCAGCGTGCTCCAACAGCACCGCGTCGACCTCGGCCGGGTAGATGTTCACGCCACCGGAGATGATGAGGTTCGACGTCCGGTCGGTGAGGTACAGATAGCCCTCGACGTCGAAATAGCCGACGTCCCCGAGCGTGAAGTAGTCGCCGCGGTAGGCCGAAGCGGTCTTGTCGTCGTCCTTGTAATAGGCGAACCGGTCGGCTCCGGGGCTGCGCAGGTACACCAGGCCGACTTCGCCGACCTCCAACGGCTTGCCGTCGTCGTCGCCGACGATCACCTGGCCATCGCTCAGCGGGCGGCCGACCGTGCCGGGATGGGCCAACCACGTCTCGGAGTCGACGAAGCTGCCGACTCCTTCGGTGGCGGCGTAGTACTCCCACACGATGGGCCCGAACCAGTCGATGAGGCGCTGTTTCACCCGCACCGGGCAGGGCGCCGCGCCGTGCAGCACATAGCGCAGCGAGGAGACATCGGCCCGGGCCCGACGGTCGTCGTCGAGCGCGAGGAGCCGGTGGAACATGGTGGGCACCATGTGGCTGTGGGTCACGCGATGGGCCTCGATCAGATCCAGGGCCTCGGCGGCGTCCCAGTGATCCATCAGCACCACGGTCGCCCCGTAGGCGATGGGGATACTGAGCGAGAATGCGAGTGGTGCGGCGTGGTACAGCGGGCCGGTGCACAGGTGCACGTCGCCGCCTTCTTCCCGGTAGCCGCCGACGTTCGCCACGGCGGTGGGCCGGTTCTCGCGGAACACGCCTTTGGGCCGTCCGGTCGTGCCCGAGGTGTAGAGCATGGTGGTGCCCAACGTCGGCGCCGTGACGGGGGTGTCGGTTTCGGCGGCACACGCCGCTGCATAGGATTCGAAACCGGGTCGTTCGTCGCCGACCATGAGTCCGACGTCGCATTCCGGTGCCGCGTCGATCGCTCCGGTGGCGACGTCGGCCAGCGCGTCGGTGGTGATCAGGGCCTTGGCTTCGCAGTCGTCGACGATGTAGGCCGCCTCGGCGGCGGTGAGGTGCCAGTTGACGGTGGTGAGTCGGAACCCGGCGCGGCGACACGCGAAGACGGTTTCGGCGAACTCGGGGCCGTTGCCGGCCATGATCGCCACCGCGTCACCGGGCTGCAGGCCGCGGTGGGTGAGGGCATGAGCCAGACGGTTCGCGCCGCGTTCGAGTTCGGCGAAGGTCAGATTGCCCGAGGGCGAGATGATCGCCGGACGGTTCGGTGTGGTCGCCGCCCAGTGCGACACTTCAGGCATCGCCGGACCCCCGGCCCTCCCTGGCGGCGGTCGTCCCGCCCGGAGGTGACCCGTCGAGGGCGAACAATGCGAGGTTCCGGCCGTCGTCCAGAGGTTCCCAGCTCATTCGCACCTCCTCGCCGTTGCGCACGTCATCGGGGTCGGTGCCGACGATGTTGGACATGATGCGCACCGTGCGACCCTCGTAGCCGGCATCGAGGTCGACGAGGGCCACGACATAGGGGACGAGGTCGGCCATGCCCGGATATGCGGGGCGATGCTGCACGCTGTGCGCGTAGATCCGTCCCCGACCGCTCGACGCGCGCCAGGTGAGCGCGTCGTCGCACAGACAATCGGGGCACACCGCGCGCGGATAGAAGATGGGTTCGTCGCAGCGCGTGCACCACTGCACCAGGTACTCGTGGTTGCGGGTGGCGTCCCAGAAAGCCTCGGTGGCCTCGGTGCTGGTGGGCTGGAGGCGCTGCGGGGTGCCGTTGTTTGTGCTCCGTTCGCTCACAGCGTCGCCTCCGTGCCGAGTACCGCGGTGGACATGCACGAGAGCACCATGCCCGACCCGTGGGTGACGGCGACCTCGGCGCCGTCGACCTGTCGTTCGCCGCATTCGCCACGGAGCTGGCGGACCGCCTCGACGACGAGGAACATCCCGTACATACCCGGGTGCGTGTAGGAGAGTCCGCCGCCGTTCGTGTTGGTGGGCAGGGTGCCGCCCGGCCCGGTGTCGGTGTCCTCCACGAATGGGCCGCCCTCTCCTTTGGCGCAGAATCCGAGGTCTTCGTAATGCAGCAACTGGGTGATGGTGAAGCTGTCGTAGCCCATCAGCACGTCGACGTCGCCGGGGGTGATGCCGGCCATGGCGAACGCGTGCGGGCCCGACATGGCGCCGGGTGTCACGCACAGATCGGGCATCTGGGTGATCATCCGGTGCGTCGTGGCTGTGGATGCACCGAGGACGTACACCGGCGGCCTGGCCAGGTCGCGGGCCCGCTCGGCCGAGGTGACCACGAAGGCGCCGGCCCCGTCGGTCACCAGACAGCAGTCGAGCTTGTGGAGTGGTGAGGCGATCATCGCCGAGTCGAGCACGTCGGCGACCGTGATCTCGTCCCGGTTCTTCGCTCGTGGGTTCAGCGCCGCCCAACGACGCGCGTCGACCGCGATCTTCGCGAGTTGCTCGGCCGTGGTGCCGAAGGTCGACATGT
>CAZEAV010000136.1:0-7165 GCA_964510215.1 uncultured Iamiaceae bacterium | reverse complement strand
CGTGTTCCTCGCCCGACACCACTACTACGACGCCACCAAGTTGTTCCGGGTGAACACCGGGATCGACATCGTCCAGGGCGGCTCACCCCACACCCAGTCGGCCTCGGACCCGGGCCCGGGCTACAAGCTGAAGGACGAGGGGAAGTTCAATGCGGACGCCACCAAGGGGGGCTACACCTACTCGCCGGGTGACCTGGTCATGGCCCGCACCTCGGGGCCCGACGGCGCCGGCGCCCAGTTCTTCTTCGTGACCGGACCCAAGGGGTCGGCGCTCGATTCCCAGGGCACCTACGTGGTGTTCGGTCACGTGACCAAGGGGCTGGACGTGCTGCAGAAGATCGTTTCCACCGCCAAGGTCGACTCCACCGGTGAAGGTGCGCCGAACCCGGCGGTCACGGTGACCAAGGTGACGATCGCCGAGAAGTAGCCGTCGGGCCGTCGGGGCCGGGCCGCCCGTCGGTGTGGGGGATGCCGACGCCCCTCAGCGCGTCAGATCACCGAGGTCGCCCAGACCCGATCCGAGGTGGACCTCGACCTGGCCCGCACCTTCGGCGCGCCACGACCCGTCGGGCGACCGGACGGCCGCGGTGGCTTCGTCCACCCCGACCACCGCCACGTCCGGGCTGGCGAGTTCCCGCAACCGGTGGCGCGCCTCGTCGCTCAGGGTGTCGTAATGGGTCACCACGGTGAGGCGCTCGATCAGACCGAGCCCGACCGTGAACGCCCCGCCCCGCTCGTCGATCATCGGATCGCACAGGATGTCGGCTCCCCCGTCGCTCCCGATGACGGTCGCGCCGGCTTCCCACGCGGCGACCAGCGCGTCCCAGACCGCAGTCTGGGTCAGCGTGGGGCGGGCGTGCATCGAGGATGACCCGATCAGATAGATCACGGTTGCATCGCGGACCACGCCGGCGTTGGCGTCGTCCATCGCGTCGCTGCGGCTCAGCACACGCGCCGGCCGGGTGGTCACGCCGAGGGCATCGAAGTACGCCGTCGCCAGTGTGACCTGATGGTCCGGATTCTCGAACGCCGCGGCCGTGGGCAGAAGCACCACCTCATGGGTGCCCGCGGCCCGGAGAAGGGACTCGTTGAACGTGCACGCCGAGCCGAATGGTTCGCCGCCCACGAGCGCCAATGTTCCCGTCATTGCTGCATTCCCCGAGCGGCGACGTCGATCACACCCACGAAGGTAGTCCAGGAGCTCGGCAAAGGGCGCCCGATGCGCGGTGTCCCCTCTTCCCGCGCGCCGGGACCGACCGCCTAGCCTGCTGCGATGACCAATGCGATTTCACACGTGGGCATCATCGGCTCGGGGAGCATGGGATCGGGCATCGCCGAAGTGGCGGCGAAAGCCGGTTACCAGGTGACCCTGCGATCACGGAAGCAGGAGAGTGCGGATGCCATGCTCGGCGGGCTGGCCCGTTCGCTGGAGAGACAGGTGTCCAAGGGCCGACTGGAAGCAGCCGTCCGTGACGAGGTGCTGGGCCGGGTGAGCGCCGTGACGGATCTGGGCGCCCTCGCGGACTGCGACCTCGTCCTGGAATCGGTCGTGGAGGACCTGGACGTCAAAAAGGCCCTGTTCACCGAGCTGGACGGCATCGTGAAAGGTGATGCGATCCTGGCGACCAACACCTCGACGTTGCCCGTGGTGGAGTTGGCTGTGTCCACCGGGCGGCCCGAGCAGGTCTGTGGCATCCACTTCTTCAACCCGGCCACCGCGATGAAGCTGGTGGAGATCATCCGCCCGCGCACCGCGTCGGATGCCACGATCGTGGCCGCGACCGCGTTCGCCGAGTCGTGCGGGAAAGGCCCGGTCGAGGTCAAGGACCGTGCCGGGTTCATCGTCAACCACCTGCTGTTCCCATATCTGAACAACGCGGTGCGGATGCTGGAGAACGGCACCGCCACCCGCGACCACATCGACGAGGCGATGATGGGCGGCTGCAACTTCCCGATGGGGCCGCTCGCGCTGTTGGACCTGGTGGGGCTGGACACCTCCCTGGCGATCCTCGACGCGCTGTACGCGGAGTTCCGTGACCCGCACTATGCGCCGGTGCCGTTGCTGCGCCGCATGGTCGCCGCCGGTCACCTGGGTCGCAAGTCCGGCGAAGGGTTCTACGACTACTCCTGATGGTGCCGGCGACAGTTCCTTGATCGGAACTCCGGCGATGATCCACGTGTGCAGTGTCAGGGAACGTTTGCGATGTCGCCTGACCCCGCGTTCGATGCAGTCGGGCAAGATGTCGGGGTGAACAACGACCACAGGGCGGCTCGCGACCTGCACGCCGAACGTAGCGAGCAGCCGGCCGTCCGTCTGCCAGGCAGGACCGCTTCGCTCTTCGTCTGCATCGCAGGATTCGTCATTGCCGCCGCCCCATTTGCCATTGCCGGACGAGCCCTGGCGGGCGGTTGGCGACCGACGAACGACTGGGCCGTCATCGTGGCCCGCGCCGCCGACACCGTGTCGGCTCACCCGCCGCTGATCGGGCAATGGTCGACGGCCAGCATGGTGGCGCATCACGAGGTCCACCAGCCCGGGCCGCTGCAGTTCTGGTTCCTCGGGGTATTCGAGTGGATCTTCTCGCCGTCGTCGGGCGGCGCGCTCATCGGTTCCGCCGTATTCGCCACGGCGGCGTTCGCCACCGCACTCGTGGTCGCCTGGCGCCATGGCGGAGCACGAGGTCTGACGATCATGGTCATCGTTCTCGCACTGTTCCTCGCGGCGATGGACCCCCAGGTACTCACGTGGCCATACAACCCGACTTTTGCCGCGATCGGCTTCATCGGCTTCCTGGCTGCCGCATGGGCGGCCCTCGACCGGGACGGATGGTGGCTTCCCGTCGCGGTCGTGTTCGCGTGCTGCAGCGCCCAGGCGCACCTCTCGTTTGCGCTTCCCGTCACGGCCGGCGCGCTCGTCGTCGTCGTGATCTTGGCCCGCGATCAGATCCGAGCCCGTGCCCGCACCTCGATCCGGCCCGTGTCGCCACGCGTGCTGGCCATCAGTCTCGCGGTCGGGATCCTCTGCTGGATCGGACCGTTGATCGACCAGCTCTGGGGGCAGCACAACCTCTCGGCCATCCTCTCGTCGGGCTCCTCCAATTCCGACAAGGCCGGGCCCCTGGCGGCCGCCCACTGGCTGGTCCACCAGCTCCAGCTTCCACCCCTGTGGTATTCATCACCGGGGACGAACATCTTGCACGTTCCGCCACTGCCCACAATCCCGGCCTGGGCGTACCTCAGCGCCGCGTTGGTCGCCGTGGCGATCGCCGCGGGTCTCGTGTCCGCTTGGCGCGATCGTCACCGTGGGCGCTTCGTGCTCGGGGCACTCGCGGTCGCCTCGCTCCTCGGCACCGTTGTCAGCCAGGCGATCCAGCCCACACTCCATGCACGATTGACGGCGCATGCCTACCCCCGCCTCTTTTTCTGGCCGATGGCCCCGGAGATGCTCTTCGTCTGGGTGTTCCTCGCGTGGTGCGGGCTCGACGCGCTGGCGCACCTCGGTCGCCGCACCACCGGGGTGCGCCTGAGGCCGGGCCTCCGCACGGTCGGGGCAGGCGTGCTGTGCCTGGTTGTGCTCGCGGGAGTCGCGGCACAGACGATCCGGTTCCAGCCAAAGAATTTTGTCGGCTCGTCCAGTTTCGACGCCATCGACCGGTTTGCCGGCATCATCGAATCCCAGTGCCACAGGAGCGGCGGTCCGGTCGTCGTCCTTGCGAACGACGTCACCAAGCGCAACGTGCTCGACGGGGTCGTGGCCATGCTGCGCCTGTCCTCCTGCGAGGTACACCTCGAGAACACCCCACGATATGGACGTGCGTACGCGATCACCGGCGACGAGCCGCTGGTCTTTCGGATCACCTCATCGCTGCCCAAGGCTCACGAACCGGGCCCCCGCGGGTACCGGTTCCTGGCCTCCTACGACCCGGCCCATCCCGACCCCCGGTGGAAAGGCTACGACAAGAGCAACTTCTTCATTCCCAGAAGCCCGCTGTCGCTGTATGTGCATCGCCGCTGAAACCACTTTCGACGACGCGCGGTCGTCGAATACCCGGACGGGGTTGGCTTTGCCGACGCGACGTCGCTATCTTGTCGACACGGCGTCGGCAAGCGGTCGGCACCTGATCGGTACCGAAGTCGGGTGCCGGTGACCTGCCACCACCGAGCCGGGGCTGCATCATGTTCGTCGCACTCAGAGACCTCCGGCGTTCCTGGAACCGCTTTCTGCTGGTGGGCCTGGTCGTGGTGCTGGTCGCGTTGTTGACAACGGTTCTGGGAGGACTCGCCAACGGCCTGGTCCGAGAGGGCATCTCCGGGCTCCGCGCGCTGCCCTTCGACCACATGGCCTTCCAGCACAATTCCAACGCCACGTTCTCGCGCTCCACAGTGGACGAAGACACCCTTGCCGCCTACCGGAAGATTCCCGGCGTGAAGGCGACGCCGTTGGGCGTGTCCTTCCTGAACGCCAAAGGGGCCGACGGCGCGCCCGACCTCGATATCGCGCTCTTCGGCGTCGCCGCGGACAGCTTCCTCGTGCAGCGGGCCGACGCGCGTGCGGCATTGGCGGGCAAGCCGGGCCTGGTGCTTTCCGAGGATCTGAAGGACAAGGGGGCGAAGCTCGGCGACCGCTACAACTTCACCAGCGCCGGGGTCTCCCTGCCGGTTCTCGGGTTCACGTTCCGGGGATCGTATGGACACGCCGCGATCGCGTACACATCGCTTGCCACGTGGCAGAAGATCACCTACGGCGCCGACCCGCACGGTCGCGCCTCGGCGATCGCGCTCCAGCTTCCCGACGGCGCCGACAAAGCCGTCTCCAGGGTGGCAACGACCACCGGGACCGAGGTGAAGTCGAAATCGGGAACCTACGCCGGATCACCCGGTTTCACCGCAGAACAGTCGACCATGTCCCTGATCCGCGGGTTTCTCCTCGTGATCTCGGCGCTCGTCGTCGGCGCCTTCTTCACCGTGCTCATCGTCCAACGCACACGCCAGGTCGGACTGCTCAAGGCGATGGGAGCATCGAGCTGGTACGTCATCCGCGACGGACTGGCCCAGATGGCGATCGTCGTGGCGATCGCCACGGTGATCGGATCTGCGATCGGGGCGGGTATCACCGCCGCGATGAGCGGGGGATCGGCCCCTGTGGAACTGGTGCCCTCCACGGTGATCACCGGCGTGGTGCTGTTGATCGTTGCGGGCATCGTCGGGAGCCTCGTGCCTCTCAAACGCATCACCGGGATCGAACCCGCCATCGCGCTGGGGGCCGGAGACACATGACCGCGCCGGCCGCACGAACCGTGCCCCTGGAACTCCAAGACCTGCGGGTGACGGTTCCCGACGGCGACCACGAGCGGGTGCTGCTCGACCGGGTGGACCTGAAGATCGCACCCGGTGAGATCGTCGTGCTGACCGGGCCGTCGGGTTCGGGCAAGTCGACCCTGCTGGCCATCGCCGGCCTGCTGCGGCGCACCCAGGTCGGCGAGGTACGCATCGCCGGCGAAGCCACCCGCGAACTCTCCGAGCGGCGTCGCGGGGCGGTGCGCGGGGCCGAGATCGGCATCATCTACCAGACCGCGAACCTGCTGCCGTCCCTGACCGCCCGCGAGCAACTCGAGGTCGTGGCGCACATCGCGGGAACCACGCGCGCCGAAGCACGGACACGCGCCGCGGAGCTCCTTCAGACCGTCGGCGTGGCGCACCGCATGGACGCACTCCCCCGGCATCTGTCCGGCGGCGAACGCCAACGGGTCGGCGTCGCCCGTGCCCTGATGGCGAACCCGAGTGTGCTGCTGGCCGACGAGCCCACCGCCTCGTTGGACCCGGAGCTCTCAGACGACATCACCCGTCTCATCGCGGAAGAATCCCACCGGCGCGGGCTTGCGTCGCTGCTGGTCACCCACGATCGTGCCCCCCTGGCGGTCGCCGATCGCCACGTGCACCTGGAGGCCGGCGCGCTGCACGAGATGGGCCATACCTCGGCCTGACTGCGATGCCCAGAATCGCCGCGGCCAACATCGCCGAACACGTCGCCCGCCAGGAACAGCGGGTCTTCGACGCGGCAGTCCGCCTGTTCGTCGAGCGCGGCTACGCGAACGTGACCTTCGGCGACATCGCGGCGGCGGTCGGGCTCGCCCGCAACTCCCTGTACCGGTACTTTCCGGGCAAAGCTGACATTCTCGCCCGCTGGTTGCGCGTCGAACTGGAGCAACGGATCGCGCGTTCGGTCGATCTGCTCTCCCAGGACGGCGACCCGTCGACGCTCATCGCCGCGTGGGTGGAGGACCAACTCGACTACGCCGCGCACCCCGAGCATGCGCTGATGGTGTCGACGGCCCAGGTGGACCCGGAGCTGGCCGCGTCGACCCGGGACGAACTCTTCGGCATCCACAGCCGGCTCATTGCCCCTCTGTGCGCCACGTTGGCCCGGGCCGGCGTCGACGAGCGGGCGCTGGCGGCGACCGGCGAGCTGATCAACGGCATGGTCCTCGATGCCGCACGCTATGAGGCGGCGAACACGTCACCCGATGCGATCATGCGCGACCGGCTCCACCACGCCATCAACGCGCTCGTCGCCTGATCGGGTCCGGTCCTCCCCTCCAGCGGGTCGGATCCTCAGGAGGCCGCGCGACGCGGTCGGGACTGACGCTGCGCCGGCTTCTTCTTGGGAACCAGCGTCGGATTGACCTTGTCCCGCACGACCTCGGCGTTGACCACACACTTGGAGATGTCGTCACGCCCGGGCAACTCGTACATGGCGTTCAACAGGACCTCTTCCATGATCGCCCGCAACCCTCTGGCACCGGTGCCCCGCAGGATCGCGAGATCGGCGATCGCCTCGATGGCGTCATCGGTGAACTCCAGGTTCACGTTCTCCATCTCGAAGAACTTGAGGTACTGCTTGGTGAGCGCGTTCTTGGGTTCGGTGAGGATCTCGATGAGCGACGACCGGTCCAGGTTCGACACCGCGCCGATCACCGGGAGGCGGCCGATGAACTCGGGGATGAGGCCGAAGGAGAGCAGGTCCTCGGGCAGCACATCGGCGAGCAACTCGCCCAGGTCCTTGTCCTCGGTCCGGCGCACATCCGCGCCGAACCCGACTCCGGCCGAGCCCGTCCGGGACTCGATGATGGAGTCGATCCCCGCGAACGCCCCACCACAGAAGAAC
>CAZEAV010000135.1:0-7206 GCA_964510215.1 uncultured Iamiaceae bacterium | reverse complement strand
CCGACGAGGTGGCCGCCGTGGTGCGGCTGTGCGCCGACGCCGGCACGCCCGTCGGGGACGCGAGGTCGCACGGTTCGGCGACGACCCGTCCGATGAAGGTCCCAAGAAGCCAGGCCGCCCAACCCGCGGCTTGTGCGCTGGCCACCCACCCGCCCGCCCGCGACTGCGGCAGTGCCGGCGGCATCGTCACCCTCGCCATCCGAAAGCTCCGCACCGGTGGGCACCGGTGGGAGCGGTCGGGCGCGTCCGAAATCGACTTCGAACTACGACCCGGCACCGTGAACCCCTGGGCGTGAATGGTGGCCGACAACCGGGCGATCGAACAGGGCCCACCCTCGAGCATCACCGCGGTACAGACGTAGCGCAACCCCCGGCCCGACAGCGCAATCTGTGCCGGGTCATCGGAGGTCGGCGTCGGTTCCATTCAGCGATCATGACGTCGCGCGGTGACAATCAGTCCGTTGGTGCGGGCCGACGCATGCGCCTCGGCTGGCTCCGCGGGAGTTGACACGCCCGTGTGGTATCGTGAACCTATGGGTGGTACGTATGAAGTTGTTGTGGGAGATCGGGGCCGGATGGTGGTGCCTGCCCAGATCCGCGACCGTGCCGGCATCGACGAGGGCACCGTGCTGATCCTGTTCGAGGCGCCGGACGGACTGGTGCTGCTCACGCGTGACCAGCTCCGCCGACGAGTCCGCGCAGATCTCGCCGGCGTCGACCTCGTCGCCTCGCTCCTCGACGACCGACGCCACGCAGCACAACAAGAGGATGCCGCATGACGGGGGTGCTCGACGCCTCGGCGCTGCTCGCTTATCTGCAGGGTGAACCCGGAGCCGACATCGTCGAAGCCCGGCTCACCGAGGGGGCGATCTGCGGTGCCGCCAACTGGTCAGAGGTCGCGCAGAAGATCCGTGGCGCGAACCGCGACTGGGACCTGGCACGCGCCCTGTTGAAGAGCTACGGAATCGCGGTCGAGGCCGTCACCGAAGCCGACGGCGAATGGGCAGCCGCGAGGTGGCAGCGAGGGGAAGGCCTGTCCCTCGCCGATCGGCTCTGCCTCGCGCTCGGTCGGCGAAGTGGCCGCCAGATCTGGACTGCCGACACGGCGTGGGGCACCGACGACCACGTCGAGCAGATCCGCTGAGGCACGAAACACCCGTCGTCCTCGTGCCACCGTAACCACGTCGCCGACGGCACCACGCTCGGCGATCATGCCGTCACCGACTTGCTCCCCGGCGCCGTTGTCTCGCCGCTACTGAACGACGCCCAGCGTCAACCCATCGACGCCTCACCACGCCGGCCCGCCCACTTCACCGACCGCGAATGCTCCGGACGATCCGTCGCACCAGCCCACCTGAGCCGGCCTGTTTCACCAAAGTCCTCTCCAGACGGGCGCTCGCCACCAGACCGATCAGGTAGGAATAGTGGCGATGACCGAGGGGGCACAACTCGAGGACCTCGTCGCCGACGCCCAAGCGACCGGGATCGATCCAGCCGGTCCGGTGACGATCGTCGCCGCGACGTGGAGCGGCGCCCAGGCCGTCGAGTTGGTGTACCGCGATGTGCACGGAAACCTCCGTGAACGCCTGGTGTTCCGCTCCGATGAAGGAGCGTTCCGGGTCGCACCGCGCACGGCTCGGGCCTGGTCGTTCGACGCGGACGGCCACCGGTTCCGCCTCGCGGCCGAGGCGCGTCGCATCGCCCTGGCGCACCTGTTCGACCCGTACCTGGCGCTCACCTCCAGCCTGCTGGAGCCGCTCCCCCATCAGATCGAGGCCGTCTACGGCACGATGCTGCCCCGCCATCCGTTGCGGTTTCTACTGGCGGATGACCCGGGCGCGGGCAAGACGATCATGGCGGGGCTGTACCTCAAGGAGCTGATGATCCGGGGTGACGCCGAGCGCTGTCTCGTCGTGGCGCCGGGCAGCCTGGTCACCCAGTGGCAGGAGGAACTCGCCGACAAGTTCGGGCTCGCCTTCGACATCGTCACCAAAACCGACCTCGATGCGGTCGGCACCACCGACGTGTTCGCCACCAAACCGCGCCTGATTGCCCGGGTCGACCAGCTTGCCCGCCGTGACGACGTGGTGGCCCGCCTGGGCACCCTCGACTGGGACGTGGTGATCGTCGACGAGGCGCACCGCCTCTCCGCGCACTTCTACGGCCAGGAGGTCCGCAAGACCAAGAAGTACCTGCTCGGCGAGGTGCTCGGCGCCACCACCCGGCATCTGCTGCTGATGACGGCCACGCCGCATTCGGGTTCCGAGGAGGACTTCCAGCTCTTCCTCGCCCTATTGGACGCCGACCGTTTCGAGGGCAGGTTCCGTGACGGGGTTCATGCGATCGACCCGTCGGATCTGATGCGCCGCATGGTCAAGGAGAAGCTCCTCACCTTCGAGGGCACTCCGCTGTTCCCCGAGCGTCGGGCGACGACGGTGCAGTTCGAGCTATCGGCGCCGGAGATGGCCCTGTACGACGAGGTGACCGACTATGTCCGCGAGCAGATGAACCGAGCCGACCGTCTCACCGCCGAGGGGCAGGGGCGTCGGGGCAATACGGTCGGGTTTGCGCTGACGCTGCTGCAGCGCCGTCTCGCGTCGTCGCCCGAGGCGATCTTCCAGTCCCTCGCCCGTCGACGCAAGCGTCTGGAGGCGCGGGTCGTCGACGAGCAGCAGCGCGCCCGCGCGGCGGCGCTGCGCATGACCCCGAGCGAGGAGCGTCTCTCCGCGGTGCTCAGCCTCGACGCCGGAGGTGACGACGTCATCGACCCCGACGCGTGGGACGACCTGGACGGCGCCGAGCGCGAGGAGCTCGAGGCAGAGGTGGTCGATGCGGCGACGGCGGCGGCGACCGTCGCCGAGCTCGAAGCCGAGATCGCCACGCTGGCCACGCTGGAGGCACTGGCCCGGCGTCTCACCACCCAAGGCGTCGATGCGAAGTGGGTGCAGCTCTCGGAGTTGTTGTCGCAAACCCGCGAGATGTTCGACGCTCGGGGCGCCCGGCGGAAGCTGCTGGTGTTCACCGAGCACCGCGACACGCTGAACTATCTGGTCGATCGGCTTCGGACGTTCCTCGGCGACGCGTCGGCGGTGGTCGCGATCTCGGGGTCGACGCCACGCGAGGAACGTCGGGCGATCCAGGCGCGCTTCACCCAGGACGAATCTGCACTGGTGCTGGTCGCCACCGACGCGGCCGGCGAGGGCATCAACCTGCAGCGGGCGCATCTGGTGATCAACTACGACCTTCCCTGGAACCCGAACCGCATCGAGCAGCGTTTCGGGCGGGTGCACCGGATCGGGCAGACCGAGGTGTGCCACATGTGGAACCTCGTCGCTGCCGACACCCGTGAGGCGCAGGTGTACCTGCGTCTGCTCGACAAGATCGAAACCCAGCGGCGCGCCTATGCAGGCCAGGTGTTCGACGTATTGGGCGAGGCGCTGAGCGGCCGGGAGCTGCGCGGTCTGCTGATCGACGCGATCCGCTACGGCGAGCAACCCGAGGTGCGGGCCCGCATCGATCAGGTCATCGACGCCACCGTCGGCGACCGCGTCCGGGCAGCGATCGAACGGCCCCCGCTGGCGACCGAGACACTCGCGGTTGCCGAGGTCGACCGGATCCGTACCGAGATGGCCGACGCGGCGGCGCGCCGGTTGCAGCCGCACTACATCGGTGAGTTCTTCGCCGCCGCGATCGCGGAACTGGGCGGCTCGCTGCGCGAGCGTGAACCGGGTCGCTACTCGATCCCGACGGTGCCACCCGCGGTGCGCGCCCGCGACCGCCAGATCGGCACGGGTGCCCCCGTGCTCACCAGCTATGCCCGGGTCACCTTCGACAAGGAACTGATCCGTGCCGCCGGCGCGCCGCCCGCCGAGCTGATCTCGCCGGGGCATCCGCTGCTGGATGCCGTGGTCGATCTGATCAGCGAGCGGTACCGGGGCATGCTCACCCAGGGGACGGTGCTGGTCGACGACAAAGACCTGTCCACCACGCCACGCGTGCTGGTACTGCTGGAGCACGCCATCGCCGATGGCCGATCGACCCGCCACAACGAGCCGCTCGTGGTATCGCGCCGCTTCGAGTTCGTGGAGGTTCCCGAACACGGCGAGCCACGCACCGCGGGTAGTGCCCCCTATCTGGACTACCGGCCGTTGCGCGAAGACGAAGTGTCGCTGGTGCAACCGGTGGTGGGCGCACCGTGGCTGCGTACCGGCGACGGCGAGCGCGGCCCGAAAGAGGCCGGCCTCGAGGAGATCGGCCTCGACTACGCGATCGAGGTGGCGGTACCGCGGCATCTCGCTCAGGTCCGGTTGCACACCGAGAACCGTGTGGACGCAACGTTGGCGGCGGTGCGTGAGCGGCTGCTGCGGGCCGTCAACTACTGGGATCAACGTGCGAACGAGCTGCAATTGCGGGCCGACGCGGGGCGGACCCCGCAGATGAACGTGGATCGGGCCCGCGACCGCGCGGCACGTCTGGCCGAACGCCTCGAGGCGCGCACCGCGGAGTTGCAGGCCGAGCGTACGATCCACGCGCTGCCGCCCAAGGTGGCGGGCGGCGCGTTGATCGTCCCTGCCGGCCTTGTTGCGCAGCTCCTCGCCGAAGCCGGCGCCGCATTCGAGGATGGGTCGTATCTGCCCGACGGCTCACCGACCACCGAGGAGGGTCGCCGTGCAGTCGAACGCCGCGCGGTCGAGGCGGTACTGCGCGCCGAAGAAGCGTTGGGCTACCAGCCGGTCGATCTGAACGTCGACGAACCGAACCATCCCGGCTACGACATCCACTCGAGCGAACCGGCCGCGGGTGGTGCGCTGGGCGCGATCCGTCTGATCGAGGTGAAGGGGCGGATCGCCGGGTCGGCCACGGTGACGATCTCGAAGAACGAGATGCTCACGGCGCTGAACGAGCCGGACCGGTTCATCCTGGCACTGGTGTCGGTGTCTCCGGACGGTCCGGAACACGACGAGGTCCGCTATGTGCGCCGCCCGTTCGAGAACTGGCGGCCGATCCAGGCGTTCGAGACGGTCAGCGTCAACCGCGCGTGGGCGCAACTCTGGAAGTCCGGCTCTCCACCAAGTTGACCCGCCTGCGTTGGCCCGCCCGCCCAAACCTCACAAAGCAACAGGGCGATCGGGAGGTAACATGGTCGAGAATTGGCCGGCACGAATCACCGAGGAGGTGTTCGACATGACACGCCGACCCATAGACCGGGAAGCAATCAGGCGTTCGGTCGCCCGCTCGACCCGCGAGTCGGCGCGTCTGGAGGGCCGCGTGGTTCCGGCTCAATTCAAACGCTCGCCCAGCGTCGACCGGTACATCGCCGAGCACCGTCGCCACGACTGATCGGTGCTCACGCCTGAATAGGGCGAGACACATCTGGACTTCGACCCGTCTGCGCATCCGATCCTTCCCTAACAGGGCCTACCAGGTGCGCAGGATGCGCCCATCAGGTCGCGTATCGCTCGCGCATCTCTCCCTGTGCTGCTCGGCGGAGCGCAGGCACTTTGGCCGGGTCGGCGAGCTTTGCTCGGCGATCGTCAGCGCTCAACCAGTTATCGAAATCGGCGACCGCAGACTTCACCGATGAGCCCCGATCCGTGGCGAAGTCGGTCCAATCTTCAAGAAGGTCGACCTCTTCATGCGTACCTGCCGCCTCGCGATCGAGCACACTTCTGTTGATGGCCAAGCGGGTCAGGTGGTGCACGAGTCGCTGCCGGAGGACGTCGACTCCGTAGCGTTCGAGGCACGCGATCCGTTTGTCGGCGATGAGGACGTCCGACGGAATGAGCGTCATCCGATCGAGACGAACGACCGGGTTCCGGAAACGGACAACCGGTGCCAGCGCATCGAGCGCCATCAGCCGATAGTTTCCACGCCACATCTGCGGCCCGGACTCGGAGTGCTCCACCAGTGGGGCAACGTGGATGTGGCTTTGCAGCTCTGAGCCGCCGCTACGCATCGCGCAGGGATGACTGACGACGACGACCGGGAGCGACTGCTCACCCAGAACATCCACCGGGATGTCGCGGAACACATCGCCCGTATAGAAGGGCCGGTTGGGGCTCACGTCGTCGCCGGTGGTGAGAACGAGTGCTTCAGGGTCATCCGGTATTTCGAGCGTGTCGGCCACGGGCAGATCCGTTCAGGCTCGCTTCGAGCGGATCGAACGCTGTCCGTCGTCGGCGACGAAGACTTCGTAGTCGCTCTGGTACCGGGTCCGCCACGTAGGGTCGAATTCTTGAAGGAGCACCTCGGGCCGTGATGTCGAGCCCGTCAACTCTTCGATGACCAGGTCGTCTCGCCGGGCCTTCAGGAAGTCGAGTCGGGTAACCGGTGCGTCCTCGTGGAGCGGCATGGCGAGCCACGATGCGGGATCGGTCACGACCTTGTCGTTGGCAAGCCACTGCAACAGCGCGACCAACGACGCTATCCGGAGCGAGTGTGGACCAGTTGCGGCCCCTCCGGTGCGCCACTTGCGAACGGCGGGTACCGATACGCCGGCCAGTGCTGAGATCTGACGCCAAGAAAACCCGCTACCGGCGAGCATCTCGAGCAGATCTTTGATCGAACGTGTCTGAGTGAGTGTCGTGGCCGCCTTGGCGAGCTTGAGTTGCACCGCCCGTACGTGCACGCTGACCGCGTCGCCTTCCAGGTCGGACGCGTCGCCGACAAGTGCCGTCACCCGGTTCACGATGTGCGCGCTACCCTCGTACAGCTCGTCGAGGCTGGGCGTCGGCGACGGGATGCGGTCGACGACTTCGCTCAGACCACGCGTCGGCGTTGGAATGCCTGTCACTTCGCTCCCCTTTCGTTGAAGTGCTCTCGGAGTTCATCGGTGCACACCCGGCGGAACAATTCTCGGACCGGTGCGTAGATCGACCTCACCTGTTCGATGATTCGTTCGACGTCGAACTCCGGCGCAATCGCCGGCGTCCATCGGGTGTCCCAGTCGAGCCCGATGACGTCGTCGGTGAACGCTGTCGGATTGGTGCCCGGAGCGGGCGCAAGCGGCGCGTCGATCGGGCCGTAGCGCAACGTCAGTTGGGCTTCTGGCGTCGGCTTGAAGCTCAGGACTGCCTGCCACTGCTCTGCCGTGGGTTCGATGAGGCCGCTCATGGCTGTCAGCGCTGGATGGAACCAGCGATTGGGGTCCTTCCCCGATCCTGTTGGGAGATGAACTTCGTCGATGAATCGATGACCGATGGCGAC
>CAZEAV010000134.1:1392-7211 GCA_964510215.1 uncultured Iamiaceae bacterium | reverse complement strand
CCACCACGGCCGCCGCCGCCGAACGACTTCGACAACGATCCACAAACACCACCAAGGAGTCTCCCACGCCCACCGGCGACACGCCGGCACACCAACCAGGAGGGCTCCACCAGTCCCACCGTCGACACCATCGAACACACGCCCGCAGGCGCGCACATCGCGATCGGCACCGACACCCACCTGGTGAACCGACTCCGGAACGAACACCCGGACAAGTTCGTCCAATCACCCGACCCCGAACGTCGGCCCCGCCCCACGACGCCCCGCACCCATCCCCCACGTGGCATTCATCCCCGAAGAACTCTCGCCCCACCGAGTGCACAACCAGATCGTCGTCGACGCCGACGACGCCGAATGGGACCGCACCGGCCCGCAACGCATCCTCGACGTCACCACCGCCTGACGCTCAGAACCGTTCCCATCTTGGCAAACAGCGTCGTCGGCGCCGCATGATCACTCACAACTACCGTCAACCAAACGCGGGATGGTTCAGGCCGCGCGGAATCCTCGGTGGTCCAACTCTGACGAGAATCGACCCATGACGAAGCTGAGGTGTGTGGCGTGGCTCGGCGGTGTCGACCGTGGCCAATGCAGTCCAACGCTGGGCGCGTCCGCGCCGCGTTCAGCGGGTTTGCGCCACGTTCAGTGTTGCCGGGGCGTGCGTCGGGGCGCCGCGGTTCCCCGCGCGGCCGTGCCGGGTGCGCCAGGAAGAGACGAACCGGCAACCGAGGTAGATCGCGAACGAGATGGTGGTGACGTACGGGCTGATCGGAATGCTCGAACCGAGCGCCAACAGGATGCCCCCCACCATGGACACGAACCCGAAGGCCATCGACAGCAGCGGCACCAGCCGGGGCGACGAGGTGACGCGCATGGCCGCCGCCGCGGGGGTGCAGATGATGCTCAGCACCAAGAGCGCGCCCACCACCTGCACGCTCATCGCCACCACCAGACCCAGCAACACCATGAACACCGCCGACAACGCGCCCACGGGCACACCCCGTGCCGCGGCCATCTCCGCATCGGTGCTCGCGAAACGCAACGGACGCCAGATGAGGAGGAGCCCCACCAGCACGGCTGCGCACGTCGCCGTCTGCCAGATCAGATGAGGCGTGTCCACCGCGACGATCTGGCCGATGAGCAGTCCGAACTTGTTCGCGGCCCGGCCCTGGTACAAGGCGAGGAACAACACGCCCAGGCCGAGCCCGAACGGCATGAGCACCCCGATGATCGAGTTGCGATCCCGTGCCCGACTACCCAACGCCCCGATGACCAGCGCCGCGATGAGCGACCCGACGACGGAACCGGTCACCACGCTGACGCCGGCGAGGAGCGCCGCGGACGCCCCGGCGAAGGACAACTCGGAGATGCCGTGGACGGCGAACGGCAGGTCCCGCATCATCACGAAGGTGGAGATCAGTCCTCCGACGATGCCCAGCACGGCTCCCGCGATGAGCGAGTTGTGCACCAGGACCAGCAGCGAGCCGTAGTCGGAGAAGTCGATGATCCGCTGCCAGATCCCCGGCGATACGGCCGCCACGGTGCGCACGCTCCCGAGCGTCACGGGCCGACCTCGTGGTGCTCGTGCGCCGCATCGTCTGCGTCGGCGTCGTGGTGCACGTGACCGGCGCCCTCGGGCATGCCGACCACCACGATGCGCCCGTGGACGTGCAACACCTCGATCGGCGCGTCGTACAACGCGGACAGCGTCTCCGACGTCATCACCTGCTCGACCGTTCCGATGCGGAACGCCCCCTCGGCCAGATACAGCACCCGGTCCACATAGGGCAGCACCGGGTTGATCTCGTGGGTGACGAAGACGACCGCGGTGCCGCGCGCCGCCCGCTGGCGGTCGATCAGCGCGGTGATCACCTGTTGGGAAGCGAGGTCCAGCGACAACAACGGCTCGTCGCAAAGCAGGAGCTCCGGGTCGCTCACCAGCGCTTGGGCGACCCGGACGCGTTGTTGTTCACCGCCCGACAACAACCCCACGGGCACCTCCGCGAGCGCCGCGGCGCCCACGGCCTCGAGCGCGGCGTCGATCCGCTCCCACTCGACCCCGCCAGGCCGGCCGACACCCCAGCGATGGCCGTCCAACCCGTTCCGCACCACGTCGCGGGCCCGAAGCGGGGTGAGCGGATCGAGTCGTCGCTGCTGAGGGATGTAGCCGATGGGCGCGGCTCGCCGTTCACGAGTCTGATCGCCCACCGAGACCGTGCCCGCGTCCGGGGCGACGAGCCCCAGGATCATCCGCAGCAGGCTGGTCTTGCCGGATCCGTTCCCGCCCAGCACCGCCAGGAATTCGCCGGGGGCGACCGTCAGATCGAGACCGGACCACAATCGTCGCGACCCGTAGCGGAGCGCGGCCCCCTTCAGCGTCACGGCCGGCTCGCTGGCCGCGGGGCGCGGCGCGCCCGAGACGGGCGCCATCGCAGCAGGTCCGCCCGGCATCGACCCCACCTCAGTCCAGCGCCCGCGCGAGCGCGTCGACGTTCGCGCCCATCCACGACAGATACGTGTCGCCCCGGGGCAGCGTCTCGGTCACCGGCACGACCGGAACGTGGTACTCGTGCGCCGCGGCCAGCACCCTGGTGGTCGCCGGACCGGCCGTCTGGGCATTCTCCACGAGCGCCCGGACGCGGTGGTGTTCGAACAACGCGAGGGTGTCGGCGAGCACTTTCGGGGGCACGCCGGTGCCGTTCTCGACGGCGTCGCTGAACCCAGGCGGGGTCCGGTTCGCCAGTCCTGCCGCATCGATCAGGTAATCGGGCACCGGTTCGGTGACCGCCACGCCGTCACCGGCAGATGATGCCCGGATGTGACCGACTTTCGCCCCGAGGCGATCGAGGCCCGTCACGAAACGCCTCGCGTTCGACCGGAACGCTGCCGCGTGGTGCGGGTCGTCACGGCTGAGCGCCACGACGAGACGATCGGCGAGCGATCGCATCGTGGCGAAGTCGTACCAGACGTGCTCGTTCGCGTCGTGGCCACCCTGGTCGACACGGGGGGAAAGGTCGACTGCGGTGATCACCGTGGCCCGGCGATTGCCCGACGCCGAGCGCAGATCATGCATGAAGTCGTCGTAGCCGCCCCCGTTCTCGACGATGACGTCGGCCCGGGCGACCGCGAGCTGGTCACGTGGGGTGGCTTCGGACTCGTGCGGGTCGACCGACGCCTCGGCGATGATCGACGTGCCCCGCGCGTGGTCACCGGCGATCTAACGGGCGATGCTGCCGTAGACGTCGGTCGACGCGACCACCCGGGTGGACGCGTCGACTCCGGCGTCCGACGCCGCCGAGGTGCCGCACGCGCTCAACACCAGGGCCGCCACGACCGCGACACCGACCGGCGCGGCCCGCCGCGACCCGTTGTCGGGCGACGGCACGGTTCGGCCGCGTCTGATAATGAGACTCATTCTCAATATGTTAAGCATCGACTGTCCGGGTCGCCACATCGTGGAGGCAGAATCGTGTTGGATGGACCGATCGCGGAGGCGACTCACCACCAGCGCGCCGCGTACTTCGCAACGACCGAGGAGGCCCCTGATGGGCGATCCGACCAGTGATGTGTCCCGTCCGTCCGCGAGCTCGGCAAAAGCGGCGGCCCACGTCCTGCCGGACTGGTTCGCCGAAGCCGACCTCGGGATCTTCGTCCACTGGGGGCCGTTCGCCGTCCCCGCGTTCGCACCCACGCTGCCGCCAGGGGAATCGCTGCCGGACCTGCTGCGCAGCGACCCGCGCCATCTGGGCGCCCGCATGCCCTACGCCGAGTGGTACCGCAATGCCATGACCATTGCCGACAGCCCCACCGCGCGGCACCACCGCGAAGTCTTCCACGACGCGCCCTATGAGGACTTCCAGGAAAGCTTCGAGGCCGGCCTGGGCGACTGGGACCCGGCCGCGTGGGCAGAGCTGTTCGCCGCGAGCGGCGCCCGGTACGTGATCCTGGTGACCAAACATCACGACGGCTACTGCCTCTGGCCGACCGAGGTGCGTCATCCCCGCAGACAAGGTTGGTTCAGCCCCCGGGATCTGGTCGGCGAACTCGCCGACGCGGTACGCGCGGTGGGGCTGCGCTTCGGCGTGTACTACTCGACCGGTCTGGACTGGTCGGTGCACCACGAGCCGATCCGGGAACTGGCGGACTCGCTCGCGTGCATCCCGAACACGCCAGAGTACCTCCGCTATCTGACCGACCAGCTCCACGAGCTGATCCAGCGTTATACCCCGAGCATCGTCTGGGCCGACATCGGCACACCGAGAGGATTCGACGTCGCCGCATGCAAGGCCCGCCTGCGCGCCGCGGTGCCGGACGCGGTGATGAACGACCGCTGGGATCCCCCGCTCCCCGGCGCGCGCAACACCCTGGTCCGCCGCTCGCTGAACGGGCTGGTGGCCAGGTTCGCGTCACGGGGGTCGAACCGGCCGTTTCTTCCCGGTCACCACCGGCTCGCCGACTTTCGCACCCCGGAGTACTCCCTGCCCGAGCCCGGCGCCGAGTACGCCTGGGAGACGACCCGTGGGCTCGGCGCCGGTTTCGGCTACAACGCAACGGAAACCGACGATTTGCGTATCGACCCCGACGAGCTCGTCGCCCTGCATGCTTCGGTGCGCGCCGCCGGGGGCCGGCTGTTGCTGAACGTCGGCCCGCGTGCCGACGGCACGATCCAGCAAGCCGAGCGGGACCGCGTACGGCACCTGGGAACCTCGATCGCCTGAGGCGTCCGGCCGGCATTCCCCGGGGACCCGTGACATGAAGGCTCCCGACGCGGTCGGTCGGCGTGGATAATCTCTCACGACGTGGACGCGCCTTCCGACGCCGGAGTAGCACCTGCGTCGGAGCCGGATACCGACAACGAACCGTACCGGGACCGACCGGGCTTTCGCCCGGACGTGCAGGGGCTCCGGGCGCTCGCGGTGATCCTGGTCGTCGTCTACCACAGCGGATTCGGACTCTCGGGCGGCTACCTCGGCGTCGACGTGTTCTTCGTCATCTCCGGATTCGTGATCTCCAGGCTGCTCCTCCACGAACAGTCGACAAGCGGTCGGATCGCACTCGGCCGCTTCTACGCGCGGCGCATCCGCCGACTCGTACCGGCGCTGGCAGCCGTCCTGGTGTTCGTCGCGATCGTCTCGGTGCTCGGCATCAGCCCGCTGGGATCGTTGCGGTCGACCGTCGCCCATGTGGGGATCGGAGCCGCGGTCTACCTCGCGAACTTCGCGATCCTGGTGTTCCAGCACAACGGCTATTTCGCACTCCCGGCCCAGTCCAACCCGCTCCTGCACACCTGGACGCTCGGTGTGGAGGAACAGTTCTACGTGTTCTTCCCGCTCCTGCTGATCGTGCTGGCCTTTCTGTGGCGCCGCTTCGGACGTCGTCACCGCGTCGGAATCCTGGTCGGCGGGGTCGCCGTCGCGATGGCGCTTTCGTTCTTCGCCGACGGACTACTGAGCGGTTCCTTCGGCAACCACGGCGCGCTGACCCCTGAACACAGCCGGTTCGCGTTCTACGCGTCACCGACCAGGGCCTGGGAGTTCCTGGCGGGCGTTCTCATCGCACTCGCCGAGCCTGCGTGCCGACGCCTGAACCCGTGGATCGCCCGGGTCCTCGCCGCGCTCGGCACCGCGGCCATCGTGTACTCGGGATGGACGATGACCGGGAAGGGTACGAGTGCTGCGGTGCTCGCGGCGGTTCCCGTCGCCGGTGCGGCCGCCGTGATCGTCGGCGGCGTCTCGGACGCCGGCGGTCTGACCTGGTTGCTGTCGAGGAAGCCCGTGGGCTGGATCGGCGATCGCTCCTATGGCTGGTACCTGTGGCAC
>CAZEAV010000134.1:0-1382 GCA_964510215.1 uncultured Iamiaceae bacterium | reverse complement strand
TGGCCGTTCATCGTGCTCTACCGCGCGTCGTTCCCGACGGCCTCGACCGGCGAAGTGCTGATCGTCGCGATCGTCGCCCTCGTTCCGACGGAGCTCTCCTACCGGTATCTGGAACAGCCGTTCCGCCGCAATCCGAAGTGGCTTTCGCGCCGTGCGGTCGGGCTCGCGGCGTGCTGCGCCGGGTTGGCGATCGTGTTCCTGATCGGCCTCGATCTGTTCCCGACCATCAAGACCCCCGGCGTCAAACGTGCCGCGGCGGCATCCACCCATCCGGACAAGGCCCCGGCGACGTGCGTCAACACCTACTACAAGGGCGATCCGAAGTACGTCTCCCACTGCACCTGGCCCCTGAAGAAACCCAAAGGCCAGATCGTGCTGATCGGCGATTCCCACACCTGGGCGTTGCAGTGGGCCATGGGCGCCGCCGCGAACAATGCGGGTTACCAGTTCCACGCGGTGTTCAGACCGGGCTGCCCGTTCGTCGACATGATCCGCGAGTACGCGACCGCAAGTCTGACCGCGTACTGTCGGGAGTTCTACACCGACTCGATGCAGCGGTTGATCCTCACCCATCCCTCACTCGTGATCCTCGCCTCCAGGTGGAGCGGGTATGTGCGGGAGGACTACACCCTCCGGGACCCGGTCACCGGTGTGACCAGCGGTGAAACGGGGCCCAAGCAGCGGATCTGGCAGGACGGACTCACTCGTACGTTGCGCACGCTGGCGAAACACGAGATCCCCAGCGTCGTGGTGGCCACGGTGCCCCAGTTGATCCCCTTCAACGTCGGCCACTGCCCGTCTTGGCGTCTGTGGTTCGCACCGTCCACCTGCAACCGGACCCTTTCGCGCAGGACAGTGGCCGCGCACCGGCACCCGGCGTTCGTCGGCACCCGGCGTGCCGTGGCCCAGGTGGCCATGGCCCACCTCGTGGACTTCACCGATCAGTTGTGTAGCCCGACGATATGCAGCACGTCGCGAGGGGGCGAGCGGACCTACCTCGACTCGTCCCACCTGAGTGGTTTCGGGGCCTCGCGACTCGTGCCGACGATCTCGGCCCGGGTCATCCCCTGGGCAAGACCGACGGCCGGCTCCAAGGCCGGCTGATCCTCGATCAGACGGCATCGGTGGGCGCGGCAGGGCTCGAACCTGCGACCTCTGGCTTGTACAAATGGCACGGCCCCAGCGTCGTGCGAGTGTCGACCTGCCGGTACCGGGAGCCCGGTCGATAAGGGCGAGCATCGTCGTAGGTGAGTACGGGTCTGCACGGGCTTCCCTGGCGCATGTCGAAACAGAGGCATTGGCCGCGCATGCCATCGGGTGGCAGCCATGCGAGCAACGCGTCGTGGGAGGTGAGCGCCGTCTCCACCGCTATCGGCTCGGCC
>CAZEAV010000133.1:0-7235 GCA_964510215.1 uncultured Iamiaceae bacterium | reverse complement strand
GCGCCGATGGCACGCGACCAGCCGCTCGGTGTCGTCGGGACGGATGGGGCGGACGTGCATGGTCGCGCCGTCGGCCAGCAGCACGTCGGCTTCCCAGTCCGAGGTCGGATCCACGCCTCTACGCTAGGTTGCGTCCGTGACCGTCGTGAGTGCACCGGGCACGTACCGGATCGCCGAGCGAACCGTGACCTTGCCCGTCCGGATCCGCCGGGCGCGCCAGTGGGCGACGACCTGGCTCGTCCCGGCGGCGGCGGCCCAGACGCTCATCGACTACTCGGAACTCGAGGTGCTACAACCCGTCCCCGGCCGTGCCGTGTTCAGCCTGGCCTTCGTCGACTACCTCGACGGCGATCTCGACAGCTATCACGAGGTGGCGTTCTCGGTCCTGGTGCGCCCCCACGTCGCGGCCGGCCCGACGTCGACGCTGGACCAGATGCGGGCGCTGGGCCGCGGTGACGTGGCGGCGTTCATCCACGATCTTCCGGTGGACCAGGAGTTCACGCGCGCGGCGGGCACGGCGATCTGGGGGTATCCCAAATGGCTCGCCGACATCACGCTGACGCAACTGAACGGTGCGACCGCATGCAGCGTCCACTGCGACGGCGAGCACCAGTTCACCCTCATCGTGCGTGACCGTGGGCCGCTGCCATTCCCCTCCCAGATGCCCCCGACCTACTCCTGGCGCGACGGCGTGCTGCGTCGCACCGAGTGGGAGGTCGCATCCGAGGGTGGTTCGTCCAGGCCGGGTGGTGCCCGCCTGACCCTGGGGACCACCGGCCCTCTGGCGCGTACGTTGCGCCGGCTCCGTCTGCCCCGCCACGCACTGTCCTCGAGCGCGACCCCGGCGCTGCGCTCGACCTTCGGTCCACCCGAGGTGATCGATCCCGGGTCCTGACGGCGTGGCGGTGTCCGACGTCATGGTCGTCCGGGCGAACGTGAAATCCGTGACGAGCCCGTCTGGACCTTGGCTTCATCCTCCGAGCAACGCTGTCAACTCACCCGGTCGCTCGACCAGGTGGTCCGGGCGCGCCCGTGTCAGCTCGCCGACCGACTGATTGCCCCAGGTGACCCCGCAGGTCGCGGTGCCCGCCCGGCGACCCATCTCGATGTCGAAGGATGTGTCGCCGACCAGGAGCGAATCGGATGCGTCGATTCCGGTGGCGCCGCCCACGACCTCGACCATCTCCGGGTGCGGTTTCGGGTGGGCCACCTCGTCGTCGGTCACGACGCTGACGAACTGCGTCGCGATGGCGAAACGATCGAGCATCGGCTCCAGGCTGGCTCTGCCCCGGCTCGTGGTGATCGCACACGGCAGCCCTCGTTCCGAGCAGGCGGCGAGAACCTCGCCGACGCCGGGGAACATCGTGGCCTCGACCGGCGCCCGCACCGCGAACACCCGCCGGTAGTGGGCGACGAGACCGGCCAGCATCTCGGGGTCGCCGGTTCCCGCCAACCGCGAGAACGCCGTGGCGAGCGGCAGACCGATCGACGCTCTGGCGGCGACCAGGTCGCACTCGCCCAGCCCGAGCTCGGAGAACACCTGCGCGAACGTTCCCAGGATGACCGCACGGGTGTCGGCGATGGTGCCGTCGAAATCCCAGATGACCAATCGGGGCGCGCGCGGCCGCCGATGGCCCGCCCCCAGGCTCAAGTGTAGGTGAGCCGGGTGATCCAGTCGGCCACACAAGCCGGCCGGTCCTCGCCCTCGATCTCGACGGTGATCGTGCGGGTCGTCTGGATCGTGTTCGGGTCCCGCAGGTCCACCGCGGCCAGCACGCTGGAAGCGCGGATGCGACGGTCGACCTTCACCGGACTGACGAACCGCACGCGGTCGAAGCCGTAGTTCACGCCCATCGCGATGCCTTCGAGACGGCTCGTGTCCTGGGGGATGCTCCCGGAAAGATGCGTCAGCATCGACAGTGTGAGGAAGCCGTGGGCGATCGTCACCTTCCACGGCGACAGTTGTGCCGCGGCTTCCGGATCCACGTGGATGAACTGATGGTCATGGGTGATGTCGGCGAACGCGTCGATCTGGTCCTGGGTGATGCGGAACCATTCACCCGTACCTTCGGGCTCGCCGATTGCTGCGTGGAACTTCTCGTATGCCTGCTCTGCGTTCGTTGCCATGCCCGAACGGTAGCGAACCCGGCGGCCGCCGACGTTGCGAACCAGTCAACGCCACCGACCGGACGCACCGGCTGCCCTCATTCGCGCGGGCGACGGTGCGACAACTCCCGTATGGCGATCCGGGCGGTACCCCAGGCGGTCTGGATGGCCGCGAGCCGTGCCCGCCATCCCAACTCGCCCGTCGTCGAGCCGCCCCATCGCCGCCAGGGCTCGGAGGGGTGCAGCACGGGATGTGATCGATCGTGCGCCTGCTTCGCGGCGCGAGCGTCGGCGAGGAACGGTTCGACGACGCTCGCCCCCAGGCCCACCGAGTCCAATGCGCCCCCGGCCAACCACCGCAAAGCGCTCTCGTAACCCAGATCGAAGTCACTCGCGCGCAATCGCTCGTCGAGAAAACCGCCGAAGTGCCCGAGGAACGCGCCCGCCAGCACCTTGTCGACCGGCAGCCCCAATTCGGCCGCGATCGGTTTCGGTGAGATGATCTCCAGATCGACCGGCTTCTTGTCGGCCAACCCGGCGATCGTGCCGGTCACGGTCGAGAACAGCTCATCCAGCGACAGACCGCGCACCACGTCCGGGTCCAGCGCGTCGGCCACGTGGCGGAGGGCGATCCGGGTGGGGCGTTCGCCCACCACGTGGGCTTCGGCCGCCGCTCCGGTGCCGACACGCGACGACACCCCACGCCGTCCTGAGAAGTCGACCGTCACCCGATCGCCACCGGAATCGGCGCGCTGTTCACGGAACCCGTCACGGTCGGCGGCGATGCGCGCGGCCACATCGAGCAGGCTCTGGCGTACCGCATCGGCGCTCGCGGCGTCGAGCCGGCCGAGCACCGGGCCGAGCGTCGTGGCAAGGTCGTCCAACCACGACAGACGGGTGTTCGTGCGCTCCAGGTTGCGGAGGTCGTCATAGAGCGTCTGGGTGCCCTGGAGTTTCTGGACCTGGCCCAGGACCTCGAGCCACCGATGGTCGACATCGGGGTCGGCCCACTGGTTGCCCGTCGGACTCGACGTCGGGTCCGGGTGGATCAGCACCTGAACCCGGCGCGTATCGGCCGTCGCGTCGCGGTCGAGCAGGCCGGCGAGGTCCAGGGTGCGGGCCAGCGGCTCGGTGTCGATGGTGCCGCCGTCGGTGTACCAACAGGTGCCCGAGTCGGGGAAGTTGCGGATCCCGTTCGCTTCGTATGCGTCGCGGTCGAGATGCCGGTCCAGCAGCACGGGCGGGAACCCGAGCGCATTCGCCGCCGACGCGAGCGCGGCATCCACGATCGAGCCCCCCGCGGGACTGGTGAACGCCTCGACATCGAGCCCATGGCGCAACTCCACCGCGGTCCAGTCCAGATGGGTCAGCGCCTGCAGCGGTGGTCGGCCGGAAGGGCGGGCGAGCTGGTACGCGAGGCCGCGCAGGTTGGTGAGGGTCAGACCCAGGCGGACCGGTACCACCTGGTGCTGCGACGATGGTTCGCCCCCGGCACTCCCGGGTCCGTCGGGCACCGACAACAGATCGATGGCGGCGTCGCGGAGTCCCTGCGCGGTGAACGGGGTCGCCCGGGTCGGGTCCCGCAACGTGGCGAGCGAGGGCAACGTGACCCAACCCGCTTCCATCACGCGGATAGGGTCGAGCCCTTCGAGCAGGGTGCGAGCCGCCAACAGACCGGTGATCGCCCCCGCGGACGTGCCCCCGATCGCGTCGATCCGTACCTGGGGATCCTCGCCGGTGGACAACGGCCGCAGGGTACCGATGAGCGCCGCGACCGCCCCGGATTCGAAGCTTCCCAGCGACACGCCACCAGTGATCGTCAGTGCCAGCCGAAGTCGCATCGGCACCCATCGTGCCGCAGGAGAGCCGGCTTTGCATGCCGACCGACCCGCACCAGCAGCATCTTGCGAGGCATAGAATCCCCGGATGGGATCGGTGGCACTCGACGACTGCACGTGGCTGCGGCAGCGAGTGACGGACACGTTCCGTCTGTTGGGTCCGGTCGACGCTGCCACGGACCGAACCTCTGCGGGGCACGGGATGTTCCCGCGCGGCCGGCTCCTCCGTCGGTGGCGACCCGTCTCTCGAGACGAGACCGACCCAACCGGTCATCCCGACCGTTGATGACCGCACTGAACTCGGCTCCCGACACTCCCCAACCCACCCCGCGATCGCGGCGTGGACATCGCCGCCGCGAAGGACACTCCTCTGGCACGCCAATTATCGGGTTGGCTGCCGTCGCGGTGGCGACGGTAGCGCCCATCGTCGTGGGTGCAGGGTTGCTCTTCGACGGCGGATGGTTCTTTCTCAATGCGGTCAGCACCGGCGAGGCGCAGGTGGTGCAGAACCGTCTGACCTTTGCGGTCCAGACGTGGCCGACTGCGCTGGCGACCCGCCACATTCAGTCCCTCGACGTGCTTTTGGCGATCTTCACGTTCTGTCTCGCAATCACGCCGTTCCTCACCTTCGCCGCATCGTGGTGGGTCGCCCGGCGGCGGCGACCATCGCTGATTCTCTGGCCCGCGTTGGGGATCTTGCTGCTCGACCTGCCGGGACAGATGCACTGGGTCGCCACGTCGATCCGTACCAACCAGCTTCTCTGGCCGGTGCTCATCGCGGTGCTTTGCGGCCTGCCCTATGGGACGCTCCCCATCGTCGTGGTATGCACGTTTCTGGCCGTGAACATGCATCCCCAAGCGGCCCCCTACCTCTGGTTCCTCGCGGTGACTGCGGCGGTTGTGGCGTGGCGCACCCCGGAGGCCCGCCGTCGATTGCTCCCGGCCGCGGTGATCTTCGCTCTGTTCGGCGTCTACCGCTACGCGCTCATCGAAGGGAACTATGCCGCACACGAGTCGTCTCTCTCGAACCAGATCAGCCAGTTCCGATCAGCCGTGTGGGGATGGCCGTTGGTACTCGTGATCGCAACGGGAATCGTCGGCGCCATCTTCGCGTTCCTGCCTCGACGCATTCTCGACTATACCCAGCGTCCCCGTTCCATGGTCTTCGTCCCCGCGTTGCTCATCATCGTGGCGCTCCCGTTCATGGTGCGCTGGGCAACCGATCCGGCGCAATGGCGTTCGGTGATCAACTACCGTGGCCCTTCGTTCTGGCTCACCTTGATCCTGATGACATTCGCAGTCGCCGACGGGTTGCGGGGCCACCACAGCGGACGCCCGCGATCGACACCTACTGGTCCAATTCTTGGTACGACCGAGCTATCAGGAGCATCGCGTCGGTCGTCGATCGAGACACCACGCACCCCCCTGGCCCGACTGGTGATTGCGAACGTTGCCGGGTGCGTGTTCGCGATCGTCATCATCGCACAGTGCGTGAGCTTTCACGGCCAACGCAACCAACTCGAAGCTGCGATCACCCGGGCACATACCGCGTGCATCCCGTCGTCAGCCATTCCGCATTTCGCGGACAATCCATTGAACTTCTGGGCCTTGCCCGCGGCGTCGTTGATGCTCCAGTCCAAAACCCCCGCCCGGGAGGTGGCACCCGATGCCCTGTGCGCCAAGGCGAAGGCAACGGGTCAGCCCGTGTATGCGACGATTGACGAGCCGCCACCGACACCGAGCTACATGAGCTTCTCGACCCTGACCGCGGGGTTGAGCGAGGAACGCCCATGCCGTGTCCATTTCGGCGCCGCCTGGCTCGTTTCGTCCCGAGCCGGCGCCAGCGGTGCGGGAACACTCCTCGAACCAATAGGTAGCGCCGAGGTCGACCTCGACCTTTCGGGCCCGGCAACGGTGAACCTCGCGTTGTACCTGGCGGACAGCGGTCGAAGGCTCGGTGCCCATCCGATCCCGGTGTCGGTGACGGTCGACGGATCGATCCCGATCGAGCTGGCACCGGTCAAGGGCCGATCCGGGCGATTCGCCGGCGCGGTACAGCTCGGCTCGCACGCCCACCGGATCCGCATCACGAATACGACGGATGCTCCCGTGATGGCACTCGACCCGACGGTCTCGCTCGCCGGGAACGCCGTCGCGTGTAGCAGCTGAACTCCGGCGATGCCAACCGCTTCAGACGGAGCGCGCGGCGATGCGTTCCACGTGACCGGCCCGGTCGGTGGCAATTTCGAGTGGGCGATGAGGAATTCGAATTCCCGGCCCCCTGCACGTCGCCCGGGTACATCTTCCAACCGACCTGACCGCGCCGGCGCCCGATCCGACCCGGGACCGTGGGAGCGCGGGCGGGCTGCTCCCGTGGGAGCGTGAGCTGACGCGACCGGCGCCGCACCGTGCGATTCCGTATGTAATATACGTACATGCCGAACAAGACGATCAGCGTGCCCGACGACGTCCTGCCGATCATCGAACGTCTCGACATGCCCTTCTCACGGTGGGTGACAGCTCAGCTCCGTCGTCACGCGGCCGAGTCGGCGACACCGTTCACCGAGCAGCTCGCGGCCGACGCGGCGCTGAGGGCCGACAACGGCCCGGGCGACCGCGGACGGCCGAGCCGGGAGGACGCGAAGAAGGTGGGCAAACAGATGAGTCGCTCCGCGCCGTGGTAGCACGGGGCGAAGTCCACTGGGTCGCACTGGACAAGCGGCGTCCGTGTGTCGTCGTGTCGTCGGATGACGTGCTCGCTGCTGACGTGTGGCAGACCCACGTGGTGCCGCTGACGTCGAACCTTCAGCGCGCCGGCCTGGCCGGCAACGTCCTTTTGCCGGCGAAGGCGACCGGCCTGAACGTCGACTCCGTCGCGGTGCCGCTCGGCCTCGAGCTGGTCGACCGGTCCTGGTTGGTCGAGATGGTAGGACGACTGCCGCGGGGCCTCCTCGGCGCCATCGACGACGGCATCCGCCGCGTCCTCGGAGCGTGACGGTGCGCGTCAGCACACCAGATTCCTCGACTTACGAGTGGATTGTCGCTGTGACATGGGCACCGCGACCACCCACCCAAGGGCCGCGCGCCTGTTGCGCCGTCAGGTCGTACGCGCCCGCGGGCGCGCAGGTCGTCCTCGCCCATGGTCTCTCTCCTCGGGCGTCGCCCCGGGGTAGCCCTGCGGCCCCGGAACGCGACCGGTGCAGCCCCTTCGGCATGGCCGACGGCGAAAATTTCGAGTGGGCGATGAGGGATTCGAACCCCCGACCCCCTGCGCGTCATGCAGGTGCTCTA
>CAZEAV010000132.1:0-7257 GCA_964510215.1 uncultured Iamiaceae bacterium | reverse complement strand
GACGAGCCCGCCCGCGTGCTCCTCGAAGATGCGGATGAACTCGTCGCCGATCACCTTGCGTTTCTCCTCGGGCTCGGCGACACCCTCGAGGCGGGAAAAGAAGCGGTCGGCGGCGTCGACCCGGATCAGCTCCAGGCCCATGCTGCGCCGGAACGTCTCGGTGATCTCATCGCTCTCGTTCAGCCGCATCAGCCCGGTATCGACATAGATGCAGGTGAGCTGGTGATCGATCGCCCGGTGCACGAGCGCCGCCGCAACCGCCGAATCGACACCTCCCGACAGCGCGCAGATCGCCCGGCCGTCACCCACCTGGGCGCGGATCGCCTCGACCTCGGTCTCGATGAACGACCGCATCGTCCAGGTCGGCTCGCACCCACACACCTGGAACAGGAACGCTTCCAGCATCGCCTGGCCGCCCTCGGTGTGCACCACCTCGGGGTGGAACTGCACGGCATGGATCCGACGATCGACGTGCTGCATCGCCGCGACCGGCGCCTCCGCGGTCGACGCGGTCACGTCGAAACCGGGCGGCGCGGCGGCGATCGAATCGAAGTGGCTCATCCACACCGACGCATCGTCGGACACGCCGCCGAACAGGGTCGCGTCGGGGTCGGTGACCGTGAGCGACGTGCGCCCGTACTCGCCGCGCCCGGTGCGTTCGACCACTCCGCCCAGGTCCTGGGCCAGCAACTGAGCGCCGTAACAGATGCCGAGCACGGGCACGCCCACGTCCAGGATGCCGTCGTCGATCCCGGGGGCGCCCTCGGTGTGCACCGACGCCGGGCCACCCGAGAAGATCACGCCCGCCGGGTGGCGTTCGGTCAACTCGGCCGCGGTGATCGAATGCGGCACGATCTCGGAATACACGCCCGCTTCACGGACCCGGCGGGCGATGAGCTGTGCGTACTGGGCGCCGAAGTCGACGACCAGCACCACCTGGTCTGCCAGGTCGGAACCGGTCACCGGTGTCCGCCCCGGTGGACCACCAGATCGGCCTTGTGCAACTCGGTGAGCGACGCCAGCCCCGACATCCCCATCGTCGCCCGAAGGGCACCGAACAGGTTCGTCGCGCCGTGCTGGTCACAGGCGGGGCCGACGAGAATGTCCTGGAACGTGCCCACCGGTGGGTGGTGTTCCACGCCACCTCGGCCCAGGGATCGGTGCACAGCGCCCTGACCCCACAGCGCGCCCCGCGCCGGTGCGTCACTGGCGGCAGCCAGGGGCGGGCCGAGCATCACCGCGTCCGCGCCGCACGCGAGCGCCTTGGCGATGTCGCCCCCGGTGGTCAGCGGACCCGATGCGATGATCTGCACCTCCACCCCGGTCTCTTCCAGGTGCCGCATACGCGCGGCGCGGACGTCTGCGATGGCGGTCGCCTGAGCCAGTCCGATGCCCAGCACCTGCGCGTTGACGGCGTCCGAGGTCGCCGCCCCGCCAACCAACACGCCGGTCGCGCCGGTGCGCATCAGGTGCAGTGCCGAGCGGTAGCTGGTGCAACCGCCCACGATCACCGGCACGTCGAACCGTCGCACGAACGTCTTGAGGTTGAGCGGCTCGTTGTCGGTGGAGGTGACATGTTCGGCAGAGACGACCGTGCCTGCGATCAGAAGCAGGTCGAGTTCGGCCGCGACGATCACCTCGGCCAGATCGATGGTGCGCTGCGGCGTCACCGCACCAGCGGAGACCACCCCGGCAGCCCGGAGCTCTTTGATGCGCTGGCCGACCAGATCCGGGTCGATCGGCGCCTCCATGGCACGTCGCAGCACCGCGAGCGCCCGTTCGTCGTCGGCCTCGGCCACGTCGTCGATGATCCCCTGGGCGTCCTCGTGGCGTGCCCACAGTCCTTCGAGGTCCACAATGGCCACGCCACCGAGGCGACCGATCTCCACGGCACTGGCCGGGGAGACCACGGCGTCCAACGGCCCGGCCAGAAACGGAAGGTCCAGGGTGAACGCCTCGATCTGGAAGCTGAGATCCACCAGGTCCGCGTCGCGGGTCCGGCGGGTCGGCACGATCGAGATGTCGTCCAGGCCGTAAGCCACGCGAGCGGCCCGACCGAACCCGATGTCGACGTCGGCCACGGGGTACTCCTTGGGTGAGGAAACCTCCAAGGGTACTCCTGCGACCGGGCGTTCCAGGGAACCGGAAACTCTCTCCGGAGCGGGTCATCCCCGCTGGCGATGCCGTGGCGGCGCGTTTTCAGTTGAAGTTGGGATCGGCCGTCGCCAGCGCGAACCAGGCGGTGCGGCCCGGCTGGCGACGCAGGACGCGCGGCCACAACGTGGCGGGGTCCGAGGTCGTGATGTCGTCGGCTTCGCCTTCGAAGACCCACCAGGAACCCTGCGCGATCTCCTGGTCGAGCTGGTCGGCGCCCCAGCCTGCGGAACCGGCGAACAGGCGGAGACCCGGGCGGGGTTCATCCAACGCCGCTTCGTCGGTCAGATCGACGGTGCCCGTGGCGGTGAGGCCGATGACCGAGTCCAGGCCAACCGGACCGCCCAGGAACATCACGCCCGGCGGCACCACATGATCCGACCACCGGGGCAGTACCTCCTCCACGCGGGTGTCGCTCGGACGATTCAACACCACGCCCAGCACCCCTTCGGGGCGGACTGCGAGCAACACGATGACCGTGTGCGTGAAGTTCTCGTCGGCCAGATCCGGGGTGGCCACCAACAGGCGGCCCGGGGCCGGTGGGAGGGTCGGACCCGCCGTCACCCTTTCAGGGCGCGCAGCACCTGGCGCGCGACCGCCGCGTTCATCTGGTAGATCGCCGACCGCGAGGTCTCACGGGCCAGTGAGACCATACCGCCGCCGGTCACCTCGTCGAACGAGTCGAGACCACTGGTGATCGCGTCCTTGGTGGCGTCGGTCGCCTTGTAGCCCATCCCGGTGAGCGCTTTGACCACATCGCTCTGGGCCACCGGCTCGGGCGCCGCCGAGGCGATCACCCGCAGCGCGTCCTTGGTGATCTCCGCACCCTGTTCCACCGCCGCCTGAGGGGTCAGGGTTCCCGATTCCTCGCCGTCCACCGAGGCCAGCCAACGACGGACCTTGGCCACCAGTTCGCCATGGGTCTCCCCATCGAAGGAAAGTGTCGCCATGGGCGTGCGATCCTATCTCAGACCTCGCCGTCCTGTTGGGCGAGGGTGGCGGCGAGCCCCGGGCTGATCGTCGCCATGCGCGCCCGGGTGCCGGCCAGATCGACGTTCGGCTGAGTGCGGTCCTCGAGCACCATGAGGTAGTAACGCATCCCCAGCGGCCGCAGGACCAGATGCATGCCGTCGCTTTCGATCACCACGTCGTGGACAGCGCCGAACGGCCCGTCCGCGAGGTGACCGACGGTGTCCTGCAGGCTCCGGAACACGCCGGTGAACATCGACGCGAACCGCTCGGCGTCGAAGTCGGGATCGATGGTGTTCCCGACCAGCTCGATCTCCTCGTCGATACGCACCACACTCACCGCCACCGACCCTGGCAGTTCGTTCGCGAGTTCCAACACGATCCCCGGCACCTCGCGGGGATCCGACACACGCCCGCCGGGCTGGATCTCCTCGTCGATCATCCGGCGGGCGAGCGTGTCGCTCGGCAGACGGTCGGGCCGGTCCTCCAGGCGCGTGCTCAGGCCGGTGCGGGTCACGCCACCACCCAGGCCGGTGCGGTCGATCCCGTCGCGGTGCTCCTCACCGACGAGGGTCACCCCGTTCGACCGCGCCTCGACCCCGCCGGTGGTGCCGTTCGCCGCTCCGCCGCGGGCAGCCGTGCCGGATCCGATGTCTGCGACGGCCGCCGTCCCGTTTCCGTTCTTCGACGGCGGCTCGTCGGGGGCCCTCGGCGCGTCGGCGGTCGGGGCCGCCTCGTCGGTCGGGGCCTCCTCGGGGCGTTCGCGACGGGGCAGCGTCGGCTGCATGCTCTCGGGCCGGGGCACTCCGCCGAGACGGTTCGAGTCGACCAGCCGGCCCAGCGACTTCATGTTGGGTCGCTTCTGGGCGGCAAGCCGTTCCTTGCGGCGGCGACGCTCCTCTTCGTTTTCCGACATGTTCGCCCCTTCCCAAGGCCCGTGTTCACGCCTCGACCCCGGTTGCCCTGCCGACGAGGGCGGGGGTTTCTGCAATGGACGGGTCGCCGCCACTTTACCGGGTGCGCCGACCGTCCTCGTTCTCTCCGCGAGCGCGGGAGCCGATCCGCGATCGGCTCGAAGCCGAATCCTCATGGTCTCGGCCCGCCGGGCAGCCCGGAAGATCGGCGGCTCCCCCGTCCGGGGTCGGACCCGGTAGGATCGCATCACCCACGGTCGAACTCTCACCCAGGAGGAACCGCAGATGGACCACCCCCGGAACCCGTTCGGCGAAGGGGGTGCGACCCGGTTCCCGACGAAGTTCGCCAAGGAAGGCCTCACGTTCGACGATGTGCTGCTCCTGCCGGCCGAGTCGTCCGTCCTTCCCAACGACGTGGACACCTCCACACGCCTGACCCCGTCCATCCGGCTCAACCTCCCGATCGTCTCCGCCGCCATGGACACCGTCACCGAGGCCCGACTGGCCATCGCCATGGCCCGTGCCGGCGGCATCGGCATCATCCACCGGAACCTCTCGATCGCCGACCAGGCCGCCGAGGTCGACAAGGTCAAGCGATCCCAATCCGGCATGATCGTCGACCCGGTCACCCTCACCGCCGATGCGCTCGTCTCCGACGCGCTGGCGCTCATGGAGCATTACCACATCTCCGGTGTGCCGATCACCGACGACGACCGGCACCTGATCGGCATTCTGACCAATCGTGACCTGCGATTCGTCGAAGACGTGGGCCAGCCCATCGAGCACGTGATGCGCAAGCCGCCGCTGGTCACGGCCACGCCGGGCACCACGTTGGAAGAAGCCAAGGATCTGTTCTGGCAGCACCGCATCGAGAAGCTCCCGGTGGTCGACGACGAGGGTCACCTGTGCGGCCTGATCACGGTCAAGGACCTGGAGAAGCGACGCCAGTATCCCGACTCCACCCACGACGATCAGGGCCGCCTGCGCTGTGGAGCCGCGGTGGGGACCGGGCAAGATGCGCTCGAGCGCGCCGAGGAGCTGGTGGCCGCCGGGGTGGACGTGCTCGTGATCGACACCTCGCATGGCCATTCACGTGACGTGCTCGACATCGTCAAGGAGGCCAAGAGTCGCTTCAGCGTCGAGGTCATCGCCGGCAACATCGCCACCGCCGAGGCCGCCGAGGCGCTCATCGGGGTGGGCGCCGACGCCATCAAGGTCGGGATCGGCCCCGGGTCGATCTGCACGACCCGGATCGTCGCGGGCGTCGGGGTGCCCCAGCTCACGGCCATCTACGACTGCGCCGAGGTGGCCCACCGCCACGACGCGATGGTCATCGCGGACGGGGGCCTGCAGTTCTCCGGGGACGTCGCCAAGGCGATCGCGGCCGGGGCGGACACGGTGATGTTGGGAGGCATGCTGGCCGGGGTCGACGAAAGCCCGGGGGATGTCGAGCTGGACCAGGGCGAGCGTTACAAGGAGTACCGGGGCATGGGTTCGATGGCGGCGATGAAGACCCGCTCGTTCTCCAAGGACCGCTACTTCCAGGAAGACGTCAACGACGCCGAGAAGCTGGTGCCCCAGGGCATCGAGGGCCGGGTCGCCTACAAGGGACCGATCTCCAACATCGTCTACCAACTCTCGGGCGGGCTGCGCTTCGCGATGGGCTACTGCGGTACCGAGACGATCGCCGATATGCAGGAACGTTCCCGGTTCGTGCGCATCACCGGTGCGTCGCTGCGTGAGAGCCACCCCCACGACGTGACGATCACCAAGCAGGCCCCCAACTACCACGACCAGTAGTCGGGACAGCCCTCGAGACCCGCAGCGATGGCGAAGCCGAAGCGAGCAGGCGACGAAGTCGCCGCCCGAGCTTCAAAGCTATACGTGCGCGAGTTCGCCCCGCGCGACGGTCCCGGTGACGAAACCGAGCAACTGGCGCAGCATGGCCGCGGTGGCCCCCCACACGGTGTCCTCGGCCAGGTCGAAGAAGAAGATCGCGTGGTCCGAGCCGTCGGGCATCGGCCACATCTCCGACCGGAACCGCGCGGGGTCGAGCAGCGTGCCGAGGCGCACGGTGAGGATCGCGTCGACTTCGCCCGGGTTCGCCACCAGCTCGGTCGGCTCCGCGTCCAGGACGCCCACGAACGGGACGATGAACGATCCCGAGGTGACGGTGGACAGATGGTCGAGTTCACCCACCACCTCGATACCGTCGTTCAGCGCGATCTCCTCGCGGGTCTCGCGGCGGGCGGTCGCCTCGGACGTCTCCCCCGGTTCGGCTCGGCCACCGGGAAAGGACACCTCGCCGCGGTGGGCGCGCAGGCTCATGGTGCGGCGGGTGAGCACGATCCAGGCTTCGCCGTTGCGTTCGAAGATGGGGGCCAGCACCGCGGCGGGCAGGCGGCTGCCACCGTGTTCGAATGGTGATGCCACCGGCGGTCCGATCTCGTCGAACACGCCCCGGATCCGATCCAGACTCACCGACCGGGTGCCGTCCACATGTTCGGCCCAGGGTGCCCCGGGCCCCACCCGGGCGCCGGGCGGCATCGGGATCTGTTGACGGAACCGGTCGGGGCGCACCGGCGTGCTGTCGCGCCGCGATTGCGAACCCATGGCCGCCAAGCCTAGGGACCCCCGGGGCGCGACGACGGCCGGTCCCTGCCGTCCGTTCGGGACGGTGGGACCGGCCATCGGTACTCCGCTTCTGCGGTGAGGCTCGAAGAGCTCGCGAGCTCTAGAAGCCCATGCCACCGCCCATGCCACCCATGCCGGCGGCAGCAGCCGCGGCGGCCGGGTCGGCCTCTTCGGGCTTGTCGGCCACCACCGCTTCGGTGGTGAGGAGCAGCGCCGCGATCGACGATGCGTTCTGCAACGCCGCACGGGTCACCTTGGCGGGATCGATGACACCGGCCTTGAGCAGGTCCTCGAACTCGCCGGTGGCCGCGTTGTAGCCCTCGTTGCCCTTCCGGGCCTCGACGTCCTGGACCACGACCGCGCCCTCTTCGCCGGCGTTGTCGGCAATCAGACGGGTCGGGGCGGCCAGAGCCGCGAGCACCGACTTGGCGCCGGTGGCCTCGTCACCCGAGAGCGACTCGAGCACCTTGGCGACCGCGGGGCGGGTGCGCAGCAGGGCGGTGCCACCGCCGGCGACCACGCCTTCCTCGATGGCCGCACGGGTCGCGGAAAGCGCGTCCTCGATGCGGTGCTTCTTCTCCTTGAG
>CAZEAV010000131.1:0-7274 GCA_964510215.1 uncultured Iamiaceae bacterium | reverse complement strand
ACCCTTCCCCAGCTCGGTGAGACCGTCACCGAGGGCACGATCACGCAGTGGTTCAAGGCCGTCGGCGATTCGGTCGAGATGGACGAGCCGCTCTTCGAGGTGTCCACGGACAAGGTCGACTCCGAGGTGCCCTCGCCCGCATCCGGGGTGCTCACCGAGATCCTCATCGCCGAAGGGGAGACGGTGGACGTCGGGACGGTACTGGCGATTCTGGGTGACGCGGCCGATGCGCCGAGCGCGCCTGCCGACCAGGAGGGCGCGCCGACAGCGGACGCCGCACCCGAGGCGGAGCAACAGCCGGCGCCGGAGCCCGCCCCACAGCCCGAAACCCAGCAGGAGCCGACCCCCGCGCCCCAGCCGACCCCCGCGCCGCAACCAGAGCCCGCACCGCAACCACAGCCCGAACCCGCACCCGCCGACGGCGCTTCCGGCACCGGTGACGCCCAGGCTGGGGTGCTGTTGTCGCCGGTGGTGCGGTCGTTGGTGAACGAACACGGTCTCGACCCCTCGGAGATCAGCGGCACCGGGCCGGGCGGGCGGATCACCCGCGCCGACGTGGAAGGGGCCATCGAACGCCGGTCGTCGGCTCCGGCACCTGCGTCGGCACCCGCACCTGCGTCGGCTCCGGCCCGTGTGTCGGCTCCGGCACCGAGCACGGCGGCACCCCGGGGCGAAGCACCCCGTCCTCCGGCGGGTCCCGTCGCCGAACCCGTCGCGCCCGGCGCCCATGACACGGTCGAGCCGTTCAACAAGATGCGCCGGATCACCGGCGAGCACATGGTGTACTCCAAAGCGGTCGCGCCCCACGTGCTGATGACCAACGAGGTCGATTACGAATCCGTCGAGCAGGTGCGTCGGCGCCACGGTGCCGCATTCGCCGAGGCCGAGGGCTTCTCGCTCAGCTACCTGCCGTTCATCACGATGGCCGTCGTCGACGCGATCCGTGAGTACCCGTACGTGAACGCGTCGGTCGGGGACGGCTCGCTCATCGTGCACGGCGACATCAACCTCGGCATCGCCGTCGACCTGCACCACGAAGGCCTGATCGTGCCGGTCATCCACGGCGCGGACGAGTTGCGACTCCGGGCGGTGGCCCGCGAGATCAAGGCCGTCGCCGACCGGGCCAGGTCCAACAGCCTGTCGATCGACGACATCACGGGCGGTACGTTCACCATCTCCAATCCCGGCCCGTACGGCACCCATTTCACCGGAGCGATCATCTCCCAACCCGAGGTCGCGATCCTCTCCACCGAGGGGGTGAGTCGCAAGCCCGTGGTGGTCACCGCGGCGGACGGCACCGAGGCGATCGGCATCCACTCGGTCGGCCTGTTGGCACTGGGTTTCGACCACCGGGCGTTCGACGGTGCCTATGCCGCGGCGTTCCTGGCGAAGATCAAGGAGAACATCGAGACGCGGGACTGGGAGGTGGAGCTCGCATGACGCCCCGAAACCGACGCTCGGGGCCCGTGCGATGACGCTGCACATCCGCTGGCTGGGCACGGTCGCCTACCGTGACGCCGACGCGTACATGCACGGGCTGGCCGCCACCGGGGTGGACGACCACCTGCTTTTGTTGGAGCATCCCCACACCTACACCCTGGGGGTGCGTGCCGATCCGCTGCACGTGCTGCAATCCGCGTACGAAGATGCAGGGGCCGAAGTCGTCCGTGCCGACCGGGGCGGGGATGTCACCTACCACGGGCCCGGCCAACTCGTCGGTTACCCGGTGCTGTGGCTACCCGGCAAGGGCGGTGGCGACAAACCCGACACGGTCGCGTATGTGCACACGGTCGAACAGCTCGTCATCGACACGCTCGCCGATGTCGGCCTTCCCGGCGCGTCCCGACTGGACGGCTTCCCCGGGGTGTGGATCGACGCACACGGGTCACGGCCGCGCAAAATCGCAGCGATCGGGGTGCGGATCGCCCACGGGCGGTCGCTGCACGGGTTCGCCCTGAACGTCGATGCCGACCTCGGAATGTTCGCCAACATCGTGCCGTGTGGCATCACGGACAAAGGCGTCACGTCGCTCGCCGCGGAAGGGGTGGAGGTGTCGATGCGCGCCGTCGTCGACGCGGTCGCCGCCCGCGCCGCGCAGGCGTGGGCACCCGACGGACACCTCGATCGCACCGATGTCGTGTGGCGTCACGCCACCGACAACTCCGACCTGGCCCCGTTCAGTCGGGAGGCCGCCCGCGCGCGTGGTGAGGGTCCGGCGATGGTCGGGGTCGCCGACTCGGTCACGCTGTCGGCCCCCAAACGCAAGCGGCTCGCCGAAGCCGGGGTCACCGAGGGCATCGCGATCGCCGAGGCCAAACCGACCTGGGCGAAAGGTCGGCTGCGCCTCACGCCGGAGTACACGCGCATCAAGAACACGATGCGCAACCTGCAGTTGTCGACGGTGTGTGAGGAGGCGGGCTGCCCGAACATCTCCGAGTGCTGGACCGAGGGCACCGCCACGTTCATGATCAACGGCGATCGGTGCACCCGGGCGTGCGGGTTCTGTCTGGTCGACACGTCCAAACCACTGCCGCTGGATCCGGGCGAGCCGGAACGGGTGGCCGAAGCCGTCGCCGAGATGGGCCTGGGTTACGCGGTGGTGACCTGTGTCGCCCGGGACGACCTCGATGACGGGGGCGCCGGCGCGTTCGCCGAGACGATCCGGGCGATCCGTCGACGCAAGCCGGGGACGAAGGTGGAGACCCTCATCTCCGATTGCAAAGGCGACCCGGCGTCGCTCGCGCTGGTCTTCGACGAACGACCCGACGTGTTGAATCACAACATCGAGACCGTGCCCCGCCTGCAGCGGGCGGTGCGCCCGTCTGCGTCGTACGCCCGGTCGCTCGCGGTGCTGGCCCGGGCCAAGGCGTGCGGGTTGATCACGAAGTCGTCGCTGATGGTGGGTATCGGCGAGACCGACGACGAGGTCCACGCGGCGCTGGCGGATCTGCGGGCCGTGGGTTGCGACATCGTCACGATCGGCCAGTATCTGCGGCCCACCGCCGCGCACCTGCCGGTCACACGTTGGGTGACGCCGGACGAGTTCAGCGCGTTCGCCTCCTACGGCGAGGGCCTCGGCATCCCGCACGTCGAGGCGACGCCGCTCACCCGTTCGTCCCACCACGCGCAGGCGAGTTACGCAAAGGCCGTCGCCGCCCTGGCCGGTCGCCCCGGTGGGCCAGGCCGTGTCCCTGTCCCCGCCTCCACTCCGGCCTGACCCGCTGCCCCAGCCCGAATTCCGGGACTCCCCGCGTCTCCCACCCGGTGCACACGCGACGTCGAGCACGCAGTCCCGGTCAGCGGGAGCCGAAGCGCGCCCGCGGACGCCGAGGGAACGCGGGGAGGCCGGGTCCGCAGGGGTGGCCCCCTAATCTCGGGCGGGTGATCCACACCGACGCCGCCACCGTGTTCATCGCGTGGGCGACCGGGAGTCTGGCCTGGCTGGCGTCGGTCGGCCGACGGCGGGAGGTCGTGTTCGGCGCGGCGTGGGTGATCCGGGTGGGAGCGATACTGCTGACGCTGTGTGCGCTCGCCGCGGCCGGATTCACCGGTTGGGTGGTCGGTCGGGACACGCCGGCATTCGCGCTGCTGGTCGTCACGATCGCCGCGTTGGGATCGTCCATCGTGAACCACCGCAGATTCCGGGCCGCGGCGTGCAGCTCCGATGCACCGGCAGACGCGGCCACCCCGACGGGGGACCGGCTCGACGCGGTCGCGGCGCTCAGCGGCGTGGTCGCCGTGGTGTTCGGCACGGTCTCCTCAGGTGGTCCCCTCGCGCTCGCACTGGCCCGTGCCCTGGTCGCGGTGGTCGCCCTGGGGGGTCTGACCTTCACCCTGGTGTTCGGGCATCGGCTGCTGGCGAAGCCCTATCTGGGACGCGGGCCGCTCGAAGTGGCGACCACCGCGCTGTTGGTGACGTGGCCACTCGAGATCGTCGTGATGTTGCTGCCGACGGGCATGGCGTCGGTACTCACCGGCGCGGTCGATGACGGGTACGCAGGAATCCTGGGGTGGATGTGGGCGATGTGCGCGGTCTCCACTGGCGTATTGCTGGTCTTCGCCGAGGTGATCCTGAAGGACCGTGACCACGCGAAGGTCGCGTCGGCGACCGGCATGCTGTATCTGAGCGGGCTCACCGGCGTCGGAGCGGTCCTCATCTCCCGGGCGGTCCTCAGCGGCTGAGGGCCCTCAGGTGATCGAGCCGAGGGTGGCGCCACCGTCGACGACCATGGTCTGGCCGGTGATCCACGACGCAGCGTCCGAAGCCAGGAACACGGCCGCCTTCGCGATGTCGGCCGGTTCGCCGAGTCGCTGGAGCGGCAGGCGTCGCGCGATGGCTTCTTCGTTGTTCTCCCACAGCGCGCGGGCCATATCGGTCTTGACCAGGCCGGGTGCGATCGCATTGACCCGTACGTCGGGGCCGAGCTCGTGGGCGAGGTTGCGGGTGAGGTGGATCACCGCGGCCTTGGTGGTGTTGTAGATGCCGATCCCGGCCTCGACGGTGAACCCGCCGATCGACGCGAGGTTGATCACCGTGCCGCCCTTCTCGGCCATCGATGCCCGATAGGCCTCCTGCGTCCACACCAGCATGCCCCGCAGATTCACCTGCCAGGTCTTGTCGTACCGCGGGAGGTCGATGTCGATGGCCCGGCCGAAATAGGGGTTGGTCGCAGCGTTGTTGACGAGGATGTCGATCGAGCCGAAGCGCTCCACAGTGGCAGCCACGCAGGCTGCGGCCGCGTCCGGGTCGCCCGCGTTCGCAGCGAACACCCCGGTGGGTCCGTCGATCGTCGCTGCGGCCGCCTCCAACGCATCCTGCTTCCGGGACGACAACATGACCGTTGCCCCCGACGCGGCCAGGGCCTGGGCGCTGGCCAGGCCGATGCCGCGCGATGCGCCGGTGACGAGTGCGACCTTGCCGTCGAGTCTGCATTCCATGGCCGGGCAGGTTACCGGCCGCGCGCTCGCTGGATTGCCCCGTGCGCTTTCCACGTGGGCCTGCCGGCACGTCGCGGTGGGAAAGCTGCCCGCGCGCCCGCCGGTCGTCGGTCGGCGGGGGCCCGGCGGCGATCGCACGGCGCGATCGGGCGCACCGGTCGGGGAAGGACTGACCAGGAACTCGGTATCGTGGACCGATGCCGCGCCGTGCAAGCCATCGTCCGATCGGGCTCATGCGGTGAGCTTCCGGCTTCGTGCCAGGCGCCTGTACACGGAACTTTCGGGCCGGTCCGGGCGGTTGTTCGCCGACCTGTTGGGCGAGCAGGTGGCGGCCACACTGGACGGGGCCGAGCTGGTGCGCCGGGGCACCACGAAACGCCACCCGCCGAGTTCGGGGGACGTGCGCGACGAGATCGGTGAGATCGAACACCGCGGCGACGAGGCCCGAGCCCGTCTGGTCGAGCAGCTGTCGCGTTCACTCGTCACCCCGATCGACCGGGAGGATCTGTTCCGATTGTCCCGGTCGATCGACGACGTGCTCGACCATCTGCGCGATTTCGCCCGAGAGGTGGACATGTACGACGTCGCGGACCGTCGATTCGCCAAGCCCATCGTCAAGGCGCTGATCGAAGGCATCGAAGGCCTCGCGGTCGCGGTCGAGGCGTTGGCGGGACATCCTGCGGCCATCACCGATGCGACCCTCGCGGCGCGCAAGAGCGCCGGTTCGGTCCGCCGGCTCTACCAGGAAGCGCTCACCAAGTTGTTCACCGCCAAGATCGACGGCGAAGCCCTCAAGCAGTGGGAATTGCTGCATCGCCTCGACATGGTCGGCGCCAGCCTCGGCGAGGCCGTGGACGCACTTGCCGACGGCGCGGTGAAGCGCCAGCAGTGATGCCGGCACCACGAGGCCGGGGGTGACGCCGGTCGGGGTGGCACTCGTGATCGGGGCGTTCGCCTATGCCGCGGTGACCGGTGCGAACAACGGCGGCACGCTGGTGGCGGTCCAGATGCGTGGAGCGACGAATCCGCCGTGGGTCGCCGTGGTGGTTCTCGCCGCGGCGGTGGGCGTGGGGCCAGCGGTGCTGGGGACGGGCGTGGCCGGCACCGTCGCCGGCGATCTGGCGGTGTTCGACGGTCCGGGCCGCGGGCTGGCTCTGGGATGCGTCATGATCGTCAGCGTCTCGCTGGTGGGCCTGTTGTCGTCCCGCGGCCTGCCCACGAGCCTGTTCGCGGCGCTCATCGGGGCGATCACAGGGGTGGGGCTCGGCCTCGGCCTGCAGGTGGACGCCGGCACGATCGGCGCGGTGTTCCTGGCGGCGGCGCGGACGCCGTGGATCGGTGCGGCGTTGGCGTTCCTGGCGACCCGTGCCCAGCGCTGGGCCGCGCCCACCGGCCGGACGTGGCGGTGGGTCACCCGCCGCCAGTTCGGATCGTTCCTCGTGCTGTGCATCGCGTACGGCGCGAACGGCGCGCAGGTCATGGTGGCGCTGCTCGCACTGGCCCTGCAGCGCAGCCCCGACTCGGTCGGCGACGATGCCGCGCTGCTGGTTGGGCTGGCGGTGTGCTTCGCGCTCGGCACCGTGGTGGGACTCGGCCGTCTTTCGTCTTCGGTGGGGAGCGGGATCGTGTCCCTGCGTCCCCGTCAGGTCGCCACGGCAAAGGTCTCCTCGACCGCGGCGGTGGCGTCGGCGGCCGCGTTGGGCCTGCCGGTGAGCACCACTCAGGTGGTGACCGCGTCGCTGGTCGGCTGCGGCGCGGCCGAGGGGTACCGGCGCATCCGCTGGCAGCACGCGCGGCGGATCGCGCTGGCGTGGCTGGTCACGGTGCCGGCTTCGCTCGTGGCTGCAGGCGTCGTCGGGCTGGCGGCCCGCCCGCTCGTCTGATCCGCGCCCGCCCCCTGGCGCCGCCGGGGCGTCGGTCGAGCCCGACTCGCCGCCGGAATTTGGAGGGAAAGGGTCGACATGCCGCCTTTTCCCTCCAAATTTCGCTGAGGGAGGCGTCGCGGCGCGCGGGGGTTGGACAGCCGTCCGCTTTTGGCCGCCTCAGCGGCCGGCGACGAAGTACTTGGCCTGAGGGTGGTGGAACACGATTGCGGCCGTGGACTGCTCGGGGTGGAACTGATACCCGGTCGACTCGTCGCACAGGATCCCGATCGACTCGGCGTCCAGCAGCCTGGCGGTCTGTTCGTTCCCCGAGAGGTCCGGGCACGCGGGATAGCCCCACGAGTAGCGACCGCCCCGGTGACGCTGGCGGAACAGGCCGGCGAGTGACTCGTCGTCCTCGTCGACGAAGCCCCACTCGCTGCGGATCCGATGGTGGATGAACTCGGCCATCGC
>CAZEAV010000130.1:0-7283 GCA_964510215.1 uncultured Iamiaceae bacterium | reverse complement strand
GCCCACCTCAGCGGCCTGCGGCATCTGCGCGGCCGCGACGCCCAGGCGATCTCCCACCACTACGACGTGGGCAACGATTTCTACCGACTGGTGTTGGGGCCGTCCCTCACCTATTCGTGCGCGTACTGGGCCGAGGAAGGCTTCGACCTGGCCGACGCACAGCAGGCCAAGTACGAACTGATCAGCCGGAAGCTCGACCTGCAGCCGGGCATGCGGCTGCTGGACGTCGGCTGCGGCTGGGGCGGCATGGTGCTCCACGCGGCCCGACACCACGGCGTCACCGCAGTGGGCGTCACCCTGTCCGAAGAGCAGGCCACGCTCGCCCGCAAGCGCATCGCGGACGCCGGGCTCGCCTCCAAGATCGAGATTCGGGTCCAGGACTACCGGGACATCCACGACGGACCGTTCGACGCGATCTCCTCGATCGGGATGTTCGAACACGTCGGGCTGTCCAAAGCCTCAGAGTACTTCGCCGATCTCTACCACCTGCTCGCGCCGGGCGCCCGACTGTTGAACCACGCGATCTCACGTCCCGATCCCTCCCGGGCCGCGATCGCGCGACGGTCGTTCATGGCACGCTACGTCTTCCCCGACGCCGCCCTCGTCGAGGTCGGCACCGCGGTATCGGCCATGCAGAAGCACGGCCTGGAGGTACGCGACGTGGAATCGTTGCGTGAGCACTACCCCAAGACCCTGCGGGTCTGGGTGAAAAACCTCGAGGACAACTGGGACGAGGCCCAGAAGCTCGTGGGCCCGGCCCGGGCCCGGGTGTGGCGCCTCTACATGGCCGGTTCAGCGCTCGCTTTCGAAGAAGCCCGGATCGCCATCCACCAGGTCCTCTCGGTCCGCACGATGGACGACGGCACATCGCGGATTCCGGCCACCCGCACCTGGCTCGACGTCGAGCACCCCGAACCCGTGAGTTGACGTCGGACGCGACGGGAGGACACGGATACGATCCTGCGAACCCGTTTGTCGACATCGAAAGACAGATGCCACCGACCACACCGTCGGAACACCCCCGAGCCGACCCCGACCCCATGGGACCCAAGGACCCGGACCCGACCGGACCCGATGCCCCGGACCTGACCCGGTCGCGCCCGGTGCGCCTCGCGTTCCGGGCCGCGCAGATCCTCGTGATCCTGCCCGTCTGGGTCGCCGCGATCCGAGACGGGCACAACGGCTGGTACCCCACGCTGGATGCCGCCACCACGGTGCTGCGGGCACGGGACGTGTTCAGCGCCAACTTCCCCCTCATCGGGATGTGGTCATCGGTATCCACCAAGATCGGGCTCCCCACCTACTTCCCCGGCGCGACCGAGCTGTACTACCTGGCAATCCCGATCCGTCTGCTCGGCAACGCCTGGGGCCCGCTCATCGGCATGGCGGTCCTCAACTCCGCGTGGTTGCTGCTGGCCACCTGGCTGCTCCGCCGCCGTCTCGGCACGCTCGGGGGCGTCTGGTCGCTGCTTGCGCTGGCACTGCTGGTGTGGACGATGGGTTCCGAAGCGCTCGTCGACGTCGCACCGATGCAGATGATCACGATCCCCTTCGCGTTGTTCCTGATCGCGGTGTGGAGCGTCGCCGACCGGGATCTGGCGGCGATCCCGCTCCTGGCGTTCGTCGCCAACTTCCTCCTCCTGAACCACCTGGTCCTCACCATGCTGGTGCCGGTGATCGGGTTGGTCGCGCCGATCGCGCTGTTCATCACCCTGCGGTCCGCGCGACGCGACGACCCAGGCACCTGGCCCGAGCTGCGTCACCGTGTGGCCCGCCAACTGCTCGTCGGCGTCGTCATCACCATCGTGCTCTGGGTACCGACCCTCATCCAGCAGTTCCAGAACTCGCCGGGGAACCTCACCAACCTCTACAACGCCTCGCGGGTCGATTTGTCACGGACGGTGAGTGTCAGCGAAGCGCTGAACGTGATCGTCTCGATGGTGAGCGAGCCTCCGTTCTGGTTGCGGAACACGTTCATCACGCCGCTGGGGGCGACATCGGCGAGCGTTGCCCAGCTCGTGATCGCCGTGGTGATCGTCGCGGTGATGACCTTCCTCGGCGTGCTCGCCGCGCGCCGTCGGGACCGGACGACGCTCACGGCGCTGATCATCGCGGGCGTGGCGCTGATCGCAGGGCTCGTCAACATTCTCATGGCGCCCACCGACTTCGGGTTCAAGCGCGGCTACTTCCGTTCGTTGTGGGGCACCATGATGTTCGCCTGGCTGGCGGTGGCCGTGGCACTGGTGCAGGCGCTGCGGGGTCGGGTGAGGATCCGGGCAACGAGCGCGCGGGCCTTCGCCGCCGTCGGGGTCGCGGCCACACTGGTCGTCTCCCTGGTGGCGATGCCTCACCAGAATCCGGGGAAAGGCACCAACGGCTCCAGCGACGCCTCGGTCGCGCTCGCGCAGAGAATGGTCAACCGGGCCGTCGTCCTGCTCCGCAACCGCGGCCAGGTACAGGTGTCCTCGGCCGGCGATTTCACCGCTTTCGGGCTCTCCTCGACGCTGATCCTGGCGCTGGACTCCTACGGCGTCGACGTGTGCGTCCCCCCCGAGATGGTCGGCCAGTACGGTGACCAGCGGGCATGCGACCGGGGTGGGCCCGACGTGTATGCGACGGTGACGTCCGCGGCGTTCCCGCCTTTCTACGGCGAGAAGGTCGTCATGCAGGCCACCCTGCTGACCCCGGCCGAGCAACGGACCGAGCGCCGTCTCGGCGCCAAGGTCCGCGCGTGGCTGGCGACCCAGACGAGCATCCACTCCAGCCCTCGGGTCCGCAAGATCCTCATCGATGCCTACGGGCCCGACGCCGCCGACCGGTTCGACGCGAAGCAGTTCGCCACCGCGGGCCTGCCGCTGGAAACACTCGCGACCTCGCCGCCGTTCGTCGAATACATCGTCAACCGCTCGGAGGTGCGACCCGACGGCTCGGTGGACGCCGCGATCGTCACGGGCAAGCTCCCCCCCGAGGACCTGGTGCGGTGGGCGACCCTGGTCTGGCGCGAGTACACCGGTGAATCGGTACGCGTGGTGACGACGAAGACGCGTCCCGGACTTCCCGCGTCCCCGTCGACGTCAGGCGGTGAGAGCGACGGCGGCTCGGCCGGCGGGTGACGGAAACTACCCTTCACCGCCATGACCAGCACGCTCGTCCTGCTCCGCCACGGCCAGAGCCTGTGGAACGCCGAGAACCGTTTCACCGGATGGTTCGACACCGATTTGTCCGAGACCGGACGTGCCGAAGCCGCCGCGGCCGGCCGCGCGCTGGCCGACGCCGGACTGGCGCCGGACATCGTGCACACCTCGGTCCTCACGCGGGCGATCCGGACTGCTGAGATCGCTCTGGCAACCGCCGGGCGCTCCTGGATCCCGGTGCGTCGCCACTGGCGGCTGAACGAACGCCACTACGGTGACCTGACCGGGTCGGACAAGTCCGAGACCGCGGCACGCTTCGGTGCCGACCAGGTCAAGATCTGGCGCCGCAGCTACGACGTGCCCCCGCCGCCGATCGCCGCGGGCAACCGCTGGAATCCCAACGACGATCCCCGTTACGCGGCCCTGGCGCCGGAGGTGGTCCCGGCCGCCGAGTGTCTCGCGGACGTGGTCGCCCGGATGCTGCCCTGGTTCCACGACGCGATCGTGGACGACCTGGACCACCACCGCACCGTGCTCGTCGCCGCCCACGGCAATTCCATCCGGGCCCTGGTGAAGCACCTCGACGGGATCGACGACGATGCGATCACCGGCGTGGAGATTCCCACCGGTGTGCCCCTGGTGTACGAACTCGGCGACGACTATCGCCCTGTCGAGGAAAAAGGAGTGCTCGAACGGGCGCTGGGTGACCCGGACGAGATCGCGGCCGCCGCCCGTGCCGTCGCGAACCAGGCAGCAGCCCGCTGACCCCCCGGCAGATCAAGCCGTCCGCGCCGCACGGGCACCGGTCATCGCCGCGCCCGAGGCCATGCGCTCGGCGAGACGGGACGCAAGCGCCATGATCGTCAGCGCGGGGTTCGCCGCGCCCTGGGTGGGGCACACCGACCCATCCGCGATGAACAGATTGGGCACGGCCCAGGTGCGTTGGTTCGCATCGACCACCGAATCGGCCGGCGACGTGCCCATCCTGGCGCCGCCGATGAGATGTGCGAAGCGGTCGATCGTCAGGACGTCCTGCGCGTCAGCGGCATGCAGGATGTCGGTGATCACCTTCGTGGAGTAGCTCATGTTCGCCTTGTCGTTGGCCGACAGCGAGTAGTCCATCCGGGCGACGGGAAGCCCGTAGCGGTCGGTCTCGGACGCCAGCGTCACCCGATTGTCGGGCCGTGGGAGCAGTTCGTTCAGCACGCCGATGGTGGACCAGTGGTTGTAGTCACGCAGGTACTCGCGCAACGCCCGCCCCCAGTGGCCGGCGGCCAGGACGTGCTCCGCCCAGCCGATGGGCAGCGGGGACACGGTCTGGATCGAGAACCCCCGGGCGAAACCCCGATCTCCTTCGGTCTCGTAGAACACTTCGGAGCTGATCTGGGGTGGCGGTGCCTTGTACATACGCAGTTCCTCGGGCCAGCGGCCCGCGGACTGGGCCGCACCTTGCACCATCACGAACCGGCCCACCTGGTCCTCGTTGTTGCACAATCCGTTCGGAAAGCGTCCGGTCGCGGAGTTCAACAGCAGGCGCGGCGTCTCGATGGAGTACCCGGCCACGGCCACGAAACGGGCGCGCTGGAACCGCTCGGCGTCGTGGTCCTCGTCGTGGTAGACGACCCCGGCCGCTCGTCCCGACGCGTCCAGCTCGATCCTGGTGGCCATCGAATCGGCCCGGATCTCCACCCCGTGGGCCAACGCATCGGGCAGGTGGGTGACGAACGGGCTGGCCTTGGCGTTGACCTTGCAACCCTGCAGGCAGTACCCGCGGTAGATGCAGTGCGGACGGTTCCCGAACGTGCCGTTGACGATGCCCACGGGGCCGACCCGCATCTCGATGTCGAGGCGCTGCGCGCCTTCCCACAATCGCGCCGCGGCGCCCGAAATCGGATGGGGCGCGAACGGATAGGAGTGCGGGCGCCCCCACGGCCAGTACTGCCCCGACACGGGCAGCTCCCGTTCGACCAGGACATAGTGCGGTTCCAGGTCGTCATAGGTGATGGGCCAGTCCGCGCCCACGCCGTCACGACTCCGGGTCGCGAAATCCGACGGATGGAACCGTGGGCAGTACCCGGCGTAGTGCACCATCGACCCGCCCACGCCGCGCCCGGAGTTGTTCTTGCCCAACTCGATTGGGTCCGCTCCACCGATGATGCGCTTCTGGGTCCAGTAAAGGGCATGTGATCCGGCTTCGTCGGAGACCCAGTCACGGTCGGGATGCCACAGGGGGCCGGCCTCGATGACCACGATCCGCCATCCGGCCCGGGCCAGCCGCTGGGCGAGCACCGATCCGCCGGCGCCGGCACCGACGACCCCGAGGTCGACCTCGTCGGAATCGGCGTAGTGGCGCATGGTCTCCTGGCCCGGCATCTCCCGGGAGTGCACGTCGAGCAGGTTGCGAGAGTCGTTGTCCGGTGGGCCGATCGAGCCCTTGAGGATCGCGCGCAGCCGCTCACCCGTCATCCGGGGAACTCCTCCGGGTGCTCGGCGACCGTACGGACCGGATCCTCGTTCGTTGCGCCGGCCGATTCGAACGGTTCGTGTATTCCGATCGGCCCCAGGCGCATGAAACCCCGCGGGTAGGCCGGCCCACCGAACCCGATCTCGTTCCATGCCCAGGGGTGGGCGTAGAAGGCCGTGAGCATCATGCGCATGCACACCGACCACGCGCGCGCCACGTTCAGGGTCGACCACACCGCTCCTTCGAGGTCTCCGGTGCTGAAACGGTCGACGATCGCTTCCCGGTCGACGACGGCGCAGTCGGCGAAACGCTCGCCGACTCCCCGGGCCTCTGCGGACTCGTCGAGTCCGGCGAGCACCAGCCGCCAGGTGTCCCGATCGTCTCCCATGTCGGCGTACTGGAACCCGTCCAGGCGCCCGGCGGCCAACTTGTCGTCGACGAACTCGGCGACCGGCACCCGTGGTTCGGCGTCCTGTGCCAGGCACACGTCGCAGAACGCGCGGAACGTCGGTTCCTCGTCTTCGCCGAAGAAGCGGAGCGGCTTGCCCTGCAACGCCATGCGTTCGGTGATGACACGACGGGTCGCGGCATCCCAGCTCTCCTGGGCGTCGAAGACGTCATAATGCGGATAGCGGCCGATCATCTGGGGAGTGACCCCGCGCTGTTGGCGGGGCAGCCACGAGGGATCGGGGGGTCGGCGGTCGGGACGAAGGTTCGGCAGATGGTCCGGGCGGGTCACGTCCACCCCAAAGCGCCGCGCGTCGGTCGGCAAGGCTCAGCGCGCGCGCCGCAGGATCGCGGCGAGCAGGCCCATCCCGCCCACCATGCACATCAGTCCGGGCGCCGAGATCGGCGGGCCGGTGGGCACGTTGTAGGTCGCGAGTCCCCAGCCTCCGGGTTTGCGGCCCACGCCGCGGGCGTGGAAGTACTCGCCCATCAGCCCGTTCACCGCGTAGACCGCTGCGCTGAGGGGCAGCACCGTCTTCGCCCAGCGTCTGGAGTACACGCCGCCGATGCCGGCGACCACGACGGGTGGGGTCACCGCGATCGGGCTCCACATCCACTTGTTGCCGAAGCTGGCCTTGTAGTGCTCGAGGTAGATCTCCACGGTGGTCACCACGGCGGCGAGCGCGGTCAGTCCGGACAGCGATCGTTCGAACCGGCCGTATTCGATGTTTTTCACCAGACGATCGATGCCATGGTCGATCTCGGCAACCAGGCCTTCCATGGGTTCGGGCGGTCCGCCCGGGGACGCCGAAGGGCTCACGACGGGCTGGGAAGTGGTGCGTTCACGTCCCGGTTGCTTCCCGGTGGACGGCCCGTCAATCACATTCACCGTCGTGGTGCCCCGGCGCGTGGTTCGACCTCGATCGGATCCCGTCGTGTACGAGTGGCGCGTCGGGGAAGTGACATGACCCCGGGCTTCGGCGAATCGGCCTCGAACTCAGCAAAGGAACCCACCGTGCACGACACCGTCAGCGACTTCGTGATCGACCGTTTGATCGAATGGGACCTGCACCGGTTCTACGGGTTCCCCGGCGACGGCATCGGCGGGTTCGACGGCGCACTCGAACGCGGGGAAGCCTCTGGAAAGGACTTCACCTACATCCGCCCGACACACGAGGAGGTCGCGGCATTCCTGGCGTGCGCGCACGCCAAGTTCACCGGCGAGGTCGGCGTGTGCA
>CAZEAV010000129.1:0-7284 GCA_964510215.1 uncultured Iamiaceae bacterium | reverse complement strand
CGTCGTGCTTGCCGGTCCACGCGGCGCCACCGTCGTAGACGATCCCATGTCGCAACAGCAGCTTGGAAAGCCTGTGCCGGGCCCGGATCAGATCACCACGACAGTCCTCACGGGCCCGCACCAGATCCCTGGCAGCCTCCTGGTCGGCGCTCGGGATCGCGACCGAGGTGATCTCATCCATGCGCAGCAGCCGGGCCAGGTGGACCGCGTCCCTGGCGTCGGTCTTGATCCGATCCCCCGACGGCTTCTGCAGCTTCGAGGGCGCAGCGACCTGGCACCGGAGCCCCGCCGCGGTCAACGCCCGGTGCAACCCGAACCCCGTCGGCCCGGCCTCATAGGCCACCGCCACCGGACCCGGCAAGGCCTGCACCCAAGAACGGATGTGCTCATACGACGGAGTCAGCCTGGCCTGGATCAGCTCACCCGTGACGCCATCGATCGCCGCCGCAGCAACAGATCGTGCGTGCACATCGAGCCCCACACTCGTACGCTCGGTAAACACCGGGGCCTCCCACAACTGTCGGATAGGCCGAGCAGGCAGCCCCTACTCGGTAACCCACGAACATGTGTGAGCCAGGCCCCGGCCCGCAACCCCTCAGCCCTCCTGAACGGTCACTCCATACCGTCTAGCACTCGATCGCCTCCAGCGCCCCGGCAAGCAGTCGGGTGGGGTGATCGGCCGGTCGCGATCGATGACCTGCTCGACGGCTCCTCGCCTCCCGACAGGGGAGCCGGGAAATACGGTAGGGCATGGAACGAGTCTCTCTCCCCCCTGCGAGCCGGGCTGTTTAGACACCACCCATCGTGCAGGCCGGGGCCCGTCCCTTCATGCCCAATCCCGCGAATACAACGTCGTGTCTCGCAACGCCTAAGCCGCAGCAAGTGTCGACGGCTTGAGCATACCTTGAAATTGAACGATCGTATTAGATGTTTTCAACCACACGGCGAAACCGACGAAGCCCCTCAACAAGCGAGGCCTCGCTCGTTGCGAATGACAGGCGAACATGCCCCTCCCCCGACGGCCCGAATTCCGCACCGGAGCGCACAAGAACCCCTCCCGCCCGGAACTTTTCAAGCAAATCGAGGGAACTAAGACCTTTTTCGACACGAGGAAAAGCGTAAAACGCACCGGATGGTCGATTTGCCGTGACCCCACTTACGTCAGCCAAGGCGTCCAACATCAGGTCGCGACGTCGCTGGTACGAACATCTCATTCTTTCCAATTCTTCCGAGACAGCTCTGAGCGCCACAACGCCAGCGTCTTGAACAGATGTGTTTAATGAGCCATTGATAGTCCGGTGAACCACGCTTATTTGCTCGGCAAGATCTGGCGGTGCAACAACATAGCCGAGACGGAATCCAGTCATTGCGAAGGTCTTAGAGAAGGTGCACACGGCCAGAACCTTATGCAAGACATTTTTTAGTGAAAGAGAAGAGACGAAACTAACATCGTCGAAGACGAGGTTTTTATACGCTTCATCAGAAAGAAGCAAGAGATTCGGATATTGGCCGAGCAAGTTGGCGAGTCGAGCGAAATCCACGTGCTTCAAAATTGACCCAGTCGGATTGGACGGATTACACAACACCAACAATCGCGAACCCGGAGCTTTTTGTTCAATCTGCTCTAAATCAAGCGAGCCATCGGTCAGATTAGGCACCCAGTCTATTACTCCACCCGCCATAGCTACGTGATCGGCATAGAGGGAGTACGTTGGCTCAGGCAGGAGAACTCGTTCGCCAGGAGACACCAGAGTCAAAATACTCGCAGCCAGCCCAGCGCTACCGCCATGAGTAACTACAACTTGCTCTGGTGACACTGCATTACCGCATGAGGCAGTCTCCCAAAGAGAAATCGCCTCGCGCAATTCTGGTAGTCCAGCAAGTGGAGCATAGTGAGTGCGACCGTCACGGAGTGCCTTGACAACGGCATCCACTATTATGGCCGGTGTCGGATCGCTTGGCTCCCCCATGGCCAACGATATGCTGCCTGCCCGCGATTCACCCAAATTGTCGGGGCGACGCGATACAGCTCGGATTCGATCGAATATCGGGACAGAGGGTGTCGCAGGCTCCATCAACAATTCTTTCCTCTTACACCTTCGGGGCGGACAGCTAATCTATCCACTAGTGCTCCAACGTTTGGGCGCTACACACTCTCTCATGCCTCACCCGCCAATCGCTGCGCATTTTCCTCGGCAAGAGTCACGCCTCCGTTCGACCAGTGGGCGTCCGGAATCTCATGCAAGAGGATGCGGACCCTTTGCGATGGGACGCCAAGAATTCGACTTGTCGTTTCCGTGACCTCCGCGAGCAACGTCGCGATTTTCTCGGGCTCACGGCCAGGACTGAGCTTTATCTCAACGATTGGCATTTGTGTTCCTTTCACAGCTGGCTGGTCTTTCTGTCCAGCAATACTATCCTTGGTTCCGAATATCGAGTTCCCTCACGACATCTTCGTCCACTGTCACGCCAAGACCTGGACCGGTCGGCACTTCAAGAGTACTTCCGACGGGGACAATTAGCGGCGTGGTGATTTGGCGCCGATATTTGAGTGGGCCCATCATGTATGCGGGGCCCGCTTGATCGCCTGCCAGAGCGGCGAGGTGTAGGCCAGCAGCATTAGCGAGGCCGAGTTCCACAACCCCCCCGACCATTACCCCAAGCCCGTGAGCTCGGGCGACGCTGACTGCCCGAAGGGCGGGTCCGATGCCTCCAAGTTTTGAAACCCCAACATTGATGATGCTGGCGGCTCTAGAAACACATACTCTGGCCGCGTCTGCTGGCGTTCGTACAGATTCGTCAGCAACAACCTCGATACCAAACTCGTGAACGAGGAGGCGAGTTATTTCCGCACTTCCAACCAGATCTGCTGGGTGGACCGGTTGCTCGACCAATCGGACATCCACTTCCTTCAGCCTTGGAGCAGCGCGTGCGACATCCGCCGGGCTCCATAGGCCGTTTATGTCAACCAAGAAGGGGTGCTCGGAACCAACGGCAGCCCGCGCTGCTTCGATCCGAGAGAGATCGCCTTCTACCGAACCTCGTCCGGCATACAGTTTTAGCCAACGAAAGTGCTCCGCCGAGGATGACGCGGACTCGGCAACCGCGGTCGGGTCTTCTTCCCATCCAACCGAACCGTGCACCTCCACCTTGTCGATGAGGCAACCCCCCAGAAGGTTGCTGACGGAGAGGCTGGCGGCTTTCCCGATCACGTCGAGGAGTGCTGCGTCCAGAGCCGACAAGGTAAAGTCAATTCCGTAGTTGGCCTGAGCAACCTGCATGAGGATTCGCTCGCGCTCGATCGGATCTCGTCCCAGAATTTGCGGAGCGATCCGCTGTTCGACGACTTCCACGACAGATGACTGGGTTTCACCGGTGAGTTGCGGAACAGGGCACGCCTCGCCCCAGCCTGTGATCCCGTCACTGGTATGCAACTTGAGTGCGACATTTGCTGAGCGAGTACGCGTTATTCTCCCAAATCGACAGGGTTGTGCCAACTCTGCGGACAGTGGGATGGCCTCGATTGATTCGATCTTCATGCTTCTTCCTGAGAGTTCTGTTTAGCCTCGAAACGGACGGCATCCGTCCTGCGCAATAGAACTCCAGCGGAATCTTCGATGTCACGAACACCCAGGAGTTGTCCGCCGTCGCCATATCTTTGCAAAGCGCGCCGGTGGATCTGCTCCACGAGGGCAGCGATCTCCAGTGGCACGCCTACCCTCCGACCAAGGTCGACAGCAAGTCGCAGGTCCTTCAGAGCCAACGACAGACGGAAGTATTCCTTGTAGTCACCCTCAAAAACGTTGTGCAAGAGGTCGTTTTCAAGGAAGCTGCTGGTGGCCCCGCTGCCCGTCAGCGCCCGGTGTAACACATCCGGATCGAGCCCAGCCCTGAGGCCGAGAGACATGACCTCGGCCCCAGCGATCGCGTGCATGAAGAATCCTAGGTTCAGGCATAATTTGACGGCGTACCCCGCTCCTTGCCCACCCACATGAACCACCTTCTCGGGGGTGCCGACAACGTCCAGCACCGCCTTGGCTCGGAGGAAATCTTCAGCCTGTCCTCCGACGAAGACCTGGAGCGTTCCAGCCTCCGCGGCCGGCACTCCGCCAGTCACTGGCGCATCCAATACGGTCCACCCCCTGTGGGGCGAGGCAGCGAGTACACGCTCGAGCGAATCCAAGCTACTGCTACTCATGTCGACCCAGATCGCGTCATCTTCCAGCCTGTCGGCTAGGCCCTCCTCGCCAAGCAATACGGCCTCGACTTCCTCGGGCCCCGGCAGCATAGTGATCACAATGTGCGCGCCCTCCGCTACCTCCCTGGCCTTGCTGACTGGTCGTGCCCCTTTGTCGACGAGAGGTCCGATCGCCTCCGGTCGCCGGTCGAAGACCTTGACGTCCAAGCCATCCGCAAGCAGGCTCCCCACCATGCCAGAGCCCATCCTTCCCAGGCCGATAAAGCCCACAGACATGAGCCCTCCTTCACAGTTGAATTGGGTCACCCACTTGGATGGTAGTATCGCTTTGTCAAATTTTGCAAGTAGCGGACCTACGGATGATTGGGTTACCCGGTATCGAACGCAGTGCCTCTGATGCTCTGCCCCAAATGCGTCGCGCAAACCGCAGCGATCGGGAGGGAGGCTGTGCGCCATCGGCCCGCCGGGCAGGCGGCCTACTGCTCAGATCACGAACCCTTTTGACTCTGGCGTGCAGGCGCGGGGGTAGCGCGACTCCGATCCCAAGCGGCCATCATGCCCGGACTCAAGCCGTATGGCCGCGCAGACTGACAGTGCCCTGCCGGGTAGTGGCTGTGAGGGGATCCTGGGTGCCCCACTCACCGCCGGCGATGGCAGCGCGCTCACCTGGACTTTGTCAGGTGCAGGACTGGCGAGTCGTCATGGCGTTGATCCGCGCTGATGTACGACCGACCTGAGTCAGGGCGGCCGCACCGGTGATGCGCCAATCCGCGAGCGGCCTTCTTGACTGGGAGGTGAACGCCGCATAATGTCCAGGTGGTCCGACCACTCGCCCAAAAGGAGACCATCTAGGTGGACAGTTTTCGCCCAGCCCGCGCTCGACGCCTGTATGAGGACGTCGTAAGCCAGGTGCTAGAGCTCATCGCGAGCGGTGAACTGCCACCCGGCGAACGCTTACCTCCCGAACGAGAGTTGGCCGGTCGCATCGGCGTCAGCCGAAGCGTCCTCCGAGAGGCGTTCCGGGTTTTGGAGGAACGAGGCATAGTTCTGTCGCGGCAGGGATCGGGCCGGCGCATCCGAATGCCGGTAGGCGACGGGGGTCGAGTTCGTCCGGCGCCGGTGGGAGACTTAGAGCGCGGTTCTATAGTCGATATACTTGAGGCGCGCGAACTCCTTGAAGTTGAAATTGCAGCACTTGCCTGCTCTCGTATAAACGAAGATGAGGTATTTGGCTTACGTGAGGTAGCGAGCAAGGGCTCCGACTGGTCGGGAAACGTAGACTTCCATGTGCGATTGGCGCAGGTCACGAAGAATTTCATGCTTGAAAGGCTTGTCGGCCAACAGATGGAACTCCTTTCCGAAGTGCATCAGCGAAGTCACTACGGTTCACCGGCGGATGGAGCCCGTCTCATTGCCGACCATGTGGCAATCGGAGACGCAGTAATCGCGCGCGACGCAGACCGCGCACGTGAGACGATGAAGCGTCATTTCTCCAGAACCCGGGAAGTTATCCTCCGCGAAGTAACAGACGTAGGAAGTATTGCCCAACAAAGTGGGCATTCCCCCTGACGTTGACGTCGACAAACTAAAGACGGACCCAACCAGAGCAGCATCTCATCGCGTTAGGGAGCCGGAGGCCCCTCGACAGGAGTTGCAATGGCCAAGAGGAAGTCGAGCCCAGAAGGCACTTCTCGACCCCAACGCCAGTTGCTCGTTGACTCTCTCTTTGGCCCATTCTTCTGGGGCAGGCTGTTTTCGACGGCTGGGTTATGGGTGCACAATATGGTGGCCGCGATAATTGCTTTTCAGATTAGCGGGTCTGCCCTCATTGTTGGAATGGTTAGTGTTGCCCAGTTCGCACCCCAACTCCTACTAGCCCCATTAAGCGGCAAGAGTGCCGACCGTGGTTCGCTGCGAAAACAGATCTTCTTAGGACGACTGCTCGTGGGGCTTGGCTCGAGTGTATTGGCCACAGCCCTCGTTCTCGTTAGCGAGGCAACTGCTTTAAATAGTGCGTCTATTGTCATCCTTGCGTCGTTCACCGTGGGCTTGGGGCAAGTCGTTAGCGGCCCTCCTACGCAAGCGATCCTTCCGTCTCTCGTTCGGCCGGGAGAGCTCGGAACGGCAATCGCACTCAATAGCGTCCCGATGACCGTCGCCCGTGCAGCCGGGCCAGCACTCGGTGCCAGCATTACGGCAGCAACAGGGCCAGAGTACGCGCTGTTTGGAGCGTCAATGGCAAACTTTGGTTTTGCCTTAGTAGTTCTAAGGATCCGGATCCCCAAACCTCATCCTCCCCCATCCGGATCTGACTTGTCGGTACGCTATTCGGTGAGCCATATCCGCAGGGATCGGCCTTTGTCGGTTCTCCTTATGGGCATCGCAATACTCGGATCTACCGCGGAGCCGTCGGTAACGTTGGCGCCTGCACTAGCCCAAGACTTGGCGGGGGACCCTGGCCTAGCAGGGTGGCTTACGTCTTCCTTCGGAATTGGGGCAGCAATTGGGATATCCCTCCTAGGGACGGTCCTGCGCTCCACTGAACCTCCGCGAACGATCAGCGTGGGTCTAGCGGTGATGGCAACCATGCTGTTAATGTTGTCCCTCAGAATAGAATTCATTGCTGCGATAGCCGTGCTTTTGCTTATGGGTCTCGGATTCGCTCTGTCGTTTACCTGCATCACGACGCAGATCCAAGACCGTTCGCCAGATTTGTTGCGGGGCCGCATAATGGCCTTATGGTTCTTGGGGTTTTTGGGCGCCCGCCCTTTCGCGGCTGCATTTACTGGTGCGGTTGCCGATTTCGCGAGTGTTCAAGTGGCGTTCCTTCTCATGGGGATTCTTGGCCTGGGTGCGGTCTGGCTCTGTCGGCCCGCGAACCTCAGGGGCGGCCTTGTTCGATGACATCCAGGCAAGCAACGACGATGAACGGTCGAAGGCGGTTCTGTTCGGCTAACAGCGCCTCTCTGTGTCAAGCCAAGGATTGGTCAGTGGTTGTAGCCTCGGGTGTGGCGAGCCCGGGAAGTGACTCGTGCGAAGAGCGGGCACACCAACTTTCGGTCCTACAGGCCTCTCTTCAGCCACTC
>CAZEAV010000128.1:0-7358 GCA_964510215.1 uncultured Iamiaceae bacterium | reverse complement strand
CGAGCGGTGGCATCCGCAGGCCGAATCGATGTTCGGGTCCGTAGGACGAACCGTCGACGAACGCGTCGATCGTCGTCGGGAGGGCCAACGCGGCGACGGCGACGACCGCGGCCGCGACCGCGGCGATCGACCACGTCGCGGCGCCGCCGGCGATCAGTGCCGCCACGGACCCGACGAGCGCGCAGGGCACGCCGACTCTCGCGGCGGTGAGCGTCGCCATGCGGGGCACCAGGAGTGCGATCCACACCGCGCCCCAGAGCACGAACGCCTCGACGGTGACGACCAGGGTCACCGCGTGGCCGCGGCCGTCCAATGCCGCGGTTCCGGCCGGCAATGCGAGGGCACCGGCGACGACCCACGCGCCGATGAGCAGGAGGGGCACCCGTCGTCGCATAGGTGCCTCAGATTTGTCCAGCGAGGGTCGAACTGGCTAATCCGTGGGGTGACGAACCGGGGAATTCATCCGATGGACGAGTCGAAATCAGAGCCGCACGTCGAGGAATCGGACCTTCCGTTCTCGCTGGGATGGGCCACGTCCATCGGCGCCCTGCCCCACACCGACGCCGCGGCGGCAGCCGAGCTGGTGCTACGGACCCAGCCGGACCTGCCGGCGACGCCGAGCCTGCCCCGACGTTCACCGACCGAGGGGATGTTGCAGCAGGCCATGTGGGGCATCCGTGGTGCGACCGTGTCCGAAGAGGGCGTGATCGGCGTCGACACCGCGCTCGTCGACCCCGAAGCGCCATTGCTCCACACGGGAATGGACGGAGAACCCTACGGCGGATTGCGGTCCTTCCTGGACGTGGTCGCCGGCCGGACCGACCCCGTGAAGACCCAGCTCACCGGCCCGGTGACCCTCGGTCTCGCTCTGACCATGCACGGGGTGTCGGACTCGGTTGCCTTCCGGGTGGCCAAACGGGCGGTGCGCGAGCGTGCGACGGCGCTGATCGCCACGTTGCGCGCCGCGGTACCCGAAGCGCCCCTGGTGGTGTTCCTGGACGAGCCGGCGCTGGTGGGAACGGCGCAGACCGGCTTCCCGCTCGGGACCGAAGCCGTCGTCGATCTGGTGTCCTCGGTGTTGGCGCCCCTGGAGAACGAGGTGGTCACCGGCGTGCACTGCTGCGGTGACGCCGACTGGAAAGCGATCCTCGCCGCCGGCCCCAAGGTCGTGTCGCTGCCGGTGGGGGCGCACCTGGAGCGCATCCTCGGAGCGGTGACCGCGTTCCTGGACCAGGGCGGTTGGATCGCGTGGGGCGCGGTTCCCACGAGTGCTCCGGTGGGGGAGTTGGCCGGGTTGTACTGGAAGACGTTGTCCACCCAGTGGTGTGAGCTGGTGCAACAGGGCGCCGACCCGGTGCTGATCCGACGACGTTCGCTGATCACCCCGCACTGCGGGTTGGCCGATCACGACATCGCCCAGGCCGAACACGTGCTGAGCCTGTGTTCGCGGGTGGCCGGGTCCCTGCAGGAACAGGCGGTCAGCGTGAAGCTGTCCGTCGGCGCCTGAACGCCACCTCGCGAGGGGCGGACCCGTCGGCCCGGCGCGCCGAACGTGTCGGTCAGGCGTGCGCTAGAGGCGTTTGATGGCCGAGATCAGGCGCTTCAGCGTCCGCTGTTTCGGCGCGGCGCCGGGGTCCGGTGTGGGTGCGGCCTTGTCGTTCGCCGCGTCAGCACCGGCCTCGCCGGGCATGAACTGGCTGTACAGGTTGTTCAACCAGGCCGGGTCGGCCGAACCCGCCGGGGATTCCATGCCGTGTCCGGAGTGCTCGCGTTGGGGCAGCGGTGTCGCCTCGACGCCGGTGTCCCACTCGGCCGGCTCCCAGTTGAAGTCGGCGTCACCCCCCGATGACCAGAAGTCGTCGCCGACGGTGTCGTCGGGAGCACCGGTGTCCCAGTCGTCGTCGGTGTCGGCATCCGCGGCGCCCAGGCGTGCGGCCATGGCGTTGATGGCGGTGGCCGAATCCGCGTACGTGGATTCGGCGAGGGCTTTGGCGATGTCCGGGTGCAACGCCGGCGGTTCGAATTCCGCCGTCTGGTCCGCCGTGTCTGGCACAGCGGTCAGATTCGGCGCCTCGCCGGTGTCGTCGAACCCGGTGTCGTCGAACCCGGGATCGTCGAACCCGGGATCGTCTGCGATCGCATCCAGCTCGGCGAACGGGTCGGGCGAATCCCACGCCGAGCCACTGCTGGGCGCATCGTCGGGGAGCGCCCACGGGTCCGAGGCCGGGCTCGCCGCGCCGGGATCGTCGGAGCCCCGGCCGGCGTCGGCCTCGGGCGGCGACACCGGATCGGTGAATCCCCAGGACTCCTGTGGTGCGGGTTCGACTGCCGGCGCGGTGGCGGTCCCGGTGGCGAGGGTGTCCGAATCCAAGGGAGGCGGCGCCTGGTCGAGGTCGAATCCGCCGAGGACATCCGACGCGGAAGACTCGGCCGGATCGGCCTGGGTGCCGTCGATGCCTGCGTCGACGTCGGAGGAGACCATCAGCAGATCGGCCGTGGCCAGGCGGTACACCAGGCGTGCCGTCGACCACCGTCCACGCCCCAGGTCGACCGCCAGCTCCGAGATCGTGCGGCCGTTCGCGGCCGCCACGACGACCTCCCAATCGTCCCGCCGCAGGTTCACGCTCCCCCTGGCGTCCGGTAGGGTGCGGGCCGAACGGACGACCGCGTCGAGCGACGGCACCACGGGCGCCATCTCGTCGGCTTCGCGGGTGCGGCGACGCACCTCGGCCACGATCGAATCCACCTGGAACGTCCGGTACGGCCCGATCCAGTGCATCACATCCGCGGCGAACTCGTAGTCACCTTCCGGAGCCCGGAACAGTTGGATGAGCGGGTCATAGATGACCGACAACACGATCGACGCGAGCAGTTCCCGGGTGATCGACCCGGTGGCGACGAGCGCGTCCCCGACGGTCTCGGTCGGATAACCGGCCTCGGTGGACGAGTCCCACTCGGCGGCCGAGAGTCGGCCGGGGCGCACGAGCGCGACCGACAGGTTCTCGGCGGTGTCGGCGCCCTCGGCGAAGTACAGCTCGCCGTGGTGCAGGTAGACGGTGCAGCCGGCCTCCCCGAGGAATCGCACCGCACCGGTCCGGCGCTCCGACGACAGCACCTGGAGCACGCCCGCCGGTGTGGTGTCTTCGAGCGTTCCGTTCATCGTTGCGCCCGCGCCTCCACGAGTCTGATCTGCGAGATCGGATTCCACACCTGCTCTATCGGAAGATCGCCCAGCGGTGTGAGCCTCCGCGGTCACACTAGTACTTTTCGTACCCGGTGCTTTCCGTTCCGTGGTGGACGGGACCTGCCCCCGGCCCGTGGCGGTACCATGAAGGCCGTGTCGACGTCCGGCGAGCCAACTCCCTCACCGGGTGCCGCGGAACGGGCCGAAGCACTGAAGACGCAGATCCGCAAGCACGCGCATGCCTACTACGACGAGGATGCGCCGACGATCCCGGACGCGGACTACGACGCGTTGCTCGGTGAGCTCCGCTCCATCGAGGCGGAGAATCCCGACCTGGTCACCCCCGACTCACCGACACAGCTCGTCGGGGGTCGGGCCAATCCCGCGTTCGCCGAAGTCCGCCACGCGGCCCCGATGGAGTCGCTGGACAACGTCTTCGACGTGGATGCCCTCGCCTCGTGGGCCACCCGCATCGAGGCGAGCCTGGGTGTCGAACCGCATTTCGTGTGCGAGCTGAAGATCGACGGGCTCGCGGTGTCGCTGCTGTTCCAGGACCGTCGACTGGTCCAAGGTGCCACCCGCGGTGACGGCCGGGTGGGCGAGGACGTCACCCACAACATCGCCACGATCCAGGACATCCCCCACCGCCTGCCGGCCCGCGCCCCGGACCGGTTGGAGGTGCGGGGTGAGGTCTACCTCCGTGACAGCGTGTTCGACGAGCTGAATGCCCAGCGTGCCGGTACCGATGACCGGGCGTTCGTGAACCCGCGGAACGCGGCGGCCGGTGGATTGCGCCAGAAGGATCCGGCGGTGGCCGCGGCCCGCCGGCTGTCCTTCTGGTCCTACCAGGTGGGGGTCGGAGCCGACGACCTCGGGGTGAGTCGGCACAGTGAGTTGTTGGAGTCCCTGACGGCGTTCGGGTTTCCGGTCAACCCGCAGATCCGCGCCGCGCAGGGGATCGCGGAGGTCGCGGCGTTCTGCGAGCACTGGCAGTCGCACCGCCACGACCTCGACTACGAGGTCGACGGCGCGGTCGTCAAGGTGGACGATCTGGCCCTGAGGGGCGAGCTCGGATCCACGAGCCGCGCCCCGCGCTGGGCAATTGCCTACAAGTTCCCGCCGGAAGAGCGGACGACGCAGCTGATCGACATCGACGTGTCGGTCGGCCGGACGGGTCGGGTGACCCCGTTCGCGATCCTCGAGCCGGTCTTCGTCGGTGGGGCGACGGTGTCACGGGCCACGCTGCACAATGCCGATCAGGTCGCCGCCAAGGACGTGCGCCCGGGCGACACCGTGATCGTCCGTCGGGCCGGCGATGTGATCCCGGAGATCCTCGGGCCCGTGTTGGACCAGCGCCCGAGCGGAACCCGGGCATGGCGATTTCCCGTGCACTGTCCCTGCCCGCGCCGTTCGATCCTGCACCGCGTGGAATCCGAGGCGGACACCCGCTGCGTGGACCCGCACTGCCCGTTCCAGCAGCTCGGTTCGATCGAACATTTCGTGTCCCGGTCGGGGCTGGACATCGAGGGTCTGGGCCCCGAGCGGATCGCGCAATTGATCGACGCCGGGCTCCTGGACGACCCGAGCGGGATCTACTCGTTGGATTTCGAGGCGGTCGCGTCGCTGAAAGGGCTGGGCCCCAAGTCGGTTGAGAACCTGAAAGCCGCGGTCGAGGCGTCCCGGCGGCGTCCCCTGGAGCACCTCCTGGTCGCGCTCAACGTCCGCCATCTGGGACCGGCGGCAGCCGAGGCGCTCGTGGCCCGGTTCCGCTCGATGGACGCCATCATGGGCGCCTCGGAGGCCGAGTTGGCTGCGGTCGACGGGGTCGGGGACATCATCGCCACCACGGTGCGGGCCTGGTTCGACGACGCCGACAACGCGGCGCTCGTCGAGCGGCTGCGCGACGCGGGGCTCACCTTCGATGCTCCCGAGCCGGACGGATCGGGGCCCGAGCAGGTTCTCACGTCGAAATCGGTGGTCGTGACCGGAACCGCACCGAAGCGGTGGCCGCCATCAGAGCCCGTGGCGGCACCTCACCGTCCGGAGTGTCCAAGTCGACGTTCGCGGTGGTGGCCGGTACCGCGCCGGGCGCGTCCAAGATCGACAAGGCCGAACGCTTCGCCGTGCCGGTGATCGACGAAGCGGCGTTCGTCGAGCTCCTGGCGTCGGGGAACCTGCCACACCAGGGCCAGGATGCTGCCACCGGGCATCAGGACGGCGGCGGATCCTGAGTCGGCGGATCGGCGTCCGACGACCCTCGGGGTGGCTCGACCCCCCGGGATTTCTCGGGGGGAGGCTCGAATGGCGAGTGGGACGGTCGCGCCTGGGTTGTGGGTGTGCCCCGGTACTCGGGCAGGGTCAGATCCGGGGCGTCGGGGTCGTCCATCGCCCGGAGCCATTCGGGCTTGACCCGTTCCGGCGACGGGGACGAGGTGGCATCGCCGGAGGAGATGGTGGAGCGCACGATGAACAGCACCACGGCCCCCAGACCGAACACGACGGCGACGGGAATCCAACCGAGCACGAGCGCGATCACGAAGACCACGCCGTACAGCGACGCGAACATCCCGAGCGTGCGGCGTCGCTGGGCGCCGGAGCGCTCTGACCACCGGGTGCTGTCGGCCATGGTCGGTGAGCTTAGGGCCCGCCCCAGGATACCTTGCGCGTTCCTGCCGGCCGGACGAAGCGCCCCGATGCGTCCTCGTCCTCGGCGCACTGGGTGCGCGCCTTCGTCCTGTGTCCTTCCGGGGCGGCCCGCCGACTCGCCAGGAACCGTTTCGCTCGCGCGATCTATCCGGTGACGGACCCGTATGCGTTCACCGCTCGCCGTCGGTGAGACGTTCAGTTGACGAAGAACGCCCAGGAAATCGTGCGCGCGGCAGACGGACCGTCCGCGATCCGCCAGAACCGGATCGTGATGTGGACCTCGCCTGTCCGGTAACGGTCGATCACCTTGGCGGGGCCGGGGGTGAAGAAAACCTTGTTCTTGTTGTTGGGACGGACGCCGTAGCGGGGATCGTAGGCAGGGCTGCCCTGGGGGGCCGCGCCGTCCATCTGGTCCTCGGGGATGTTCCTGCCGTCGATGATGATCCGGCCGTCGTATCCGGGAAGCAGTTGCGCGCCGACCGAGGTCTGGGAGAGGACGTGCGCCCCCGGGGCCGGCACGCGGCGCACGACCGCCGGATCCGACGCCGGGCCCGGGTGACTGGAGGTCTCCGGGGATTTCTGCAGGGTCGTGACCAGAAACCAGATCGCGAAACCGAACACGATGGCCATCACGCCACGTCGCACCCACCGCCAGCGATCCCGGGACCGGTGGTACTCGGGGGCCGGCGCATCGGCGCCGTCGGCGCCCGGGAGTCGTCGGTTCTCAGCCATGGCCACGTTCAGTCTGCTGGTTCACCGCCGATCGCGACAAGGACGCCACCGTGACCATCCGGGAACGGCCACCGGGGTGCGGGATATTCTCGCGGGGATAGATGTCCCAATCTGTGTCCCGGAACGCTGTCGGGTCGGTCGTCGCGGGCCGATATCGGCTCGTGGCGACCATCGGTTCGGGCCCCACGGCGACGGTCTATCTGGCCGATGACGTCCGGCTCCGCCGGCGGGTCGCGGTGAAGCTGCTCGCCGGCTCGCTCGCGGCCGAAACCTCCTTCGTCACGCGGTTCCGTTCGGAGATGCAGGAGGCGGCCGCGCTGCGTCATCCCCACGTCGCGGTCGTGCACGACTGGGGGATCGGCGACGACGTCTTCGTGGTCTCCGAATACCTGGAGAACGGCTCGCTGCGGGGTCTCGTCGACCGCGGGGTGCGCCTCAGCCTGCCCCAGGCGCTGCAGGTCGCGCTGGCGGCGTCCCGTGCGCTGGCGTTCGCGCATGAACGGGGTGTGATCCACCGCGACGTGCGTCCGGGCAACATCTGTTTCGCGGTCGACGGGCGGTTGCGGATCGGCGACTTCGGCCTGGCCCGTGCCTACGCGGAAGCCGCGTCGACCGAGCCCATGGGCATGGGGGTCGTCGGCGTCCGCTACGCGTCGCCGGAACAGGCGCAGGGCCGGAGTGTGGACGGACGCTCCGACATCTACGCGCTCGCGCTCGTGCTGATCGAAGCCGTGACGGGCCGCGTCCCTTTCGCCACGGACACCGCGCTCGGCACGCTGATGGCCCGGATCGATCA
>CAZEAV010000127.1:0-7403 GCA_964510215.1 uncultured Iamiaceae bacterium | reverse complement strand
GTACGTGAAGATTCCCGGCACCGCCGAAGGCGTGCCGGCCATCGAGGAGATGATCGCCCGGGGCCGCAACATCAATGTGACCCTCCTGTTCAGCGTGACGCGTTATGACGAGGTCATCGAGGCGTACCTGAGCGGTCTGGAGCGCCTCGACGCGCAGGGCGGTGACGTCTCGAGTGTCCAAAGCGTCGCATCGTTCTTCGTCTCCCGGGTGGACACCGAGGTGTCGAAGCGTCTGGATGCAATGGGAGGCACCGACGTGGCCCGGTTGAGGGGCAAGGCGGCGATCGCCAACGCGAAGCTGGCGTATCAGTTGTTCCTCGAGCGGTTCTCGGGCGAGCGGTGGGAAGCCCTGGCGGCCGCCGGCGCCCGTGTCCAGCGCCCGCTCTGGGCATCGACCTCCACCAAGGATCCGGCGTTCCCGGACACGTTGTACCTCGATTCGCTCATCGGACCGGACACCGTGAACACGATCCCCAATGCCACGATCGAGGCATTCACCGACCACGGCACGCTGGCCCGGACCGTCGATGTCGACGTGGACGCCGCACGGGCCGACATCGACGAGCTGGCCGGCCTGGGCATCGATCTCGAGGATGTCGCGGCCGTGCTCGAGGCCGAAGGGGTCGACAAGTTCGCGGCGAGCTTCGACGAACTGCTGGGGGGCCTGAGCGACAAGGCTCCGAAGCTGCAGGCGACCGGATAGGGCCGATGGGGATTCCAGGAAGGGTGCGGGTGGTCCCGGATGTCCCGTCGGCATTCGCGGACGAGGTCGTCGACGCGTTCGCCGATCGCGTGAACGAGAACTTCTCGTTCGCGCTCTCCGGGGGCGACACCGCACGCGCGTGTTACGAGACCCTCGCCGGGGTCGGCGAACGGATCGACTGGTGGAAGATCGACTTCTACTGGGGCGACGAGCGGTGCGTGCCCCACGACGACCCGGACTCCAACTATTTCCTCGCCCGCGAGGCATTGCTGGACCGGGTCGGCGCGGCGAACGCCACGCACCTGATGCGCTGCGCCGAGGGACCCGACCCGTACCAGTTGCGCTTGGGCGAGCTCGGCCGTATCGACCTGGTCCATCTCGGGCTCGGTCCCGACGGCCACACCGCCTCGCTGTTCCCCGGCTCCGAGGCCCTCGACGCAGACCCGGGTCGACTGGTCGCGATGAACGAGGACCCCACGGGCACGAACCCTCACCGCCGGATGACGCTCACCTTCTCGGGCATCGCCCGGGCCCGCCGGGTGGTCGTCACCGTTTCCGGCCCGTCCAAGGCCGACGCACTGGCACGCCTCGCTGCCGGCGAGAACCTGCCCGCATCCCGCATCGAGGCCGACGAGGTGCTCTGGCTGGTCGATGCCGGAGCAGCCGGCGACACCGATCTGGGCTGAGGTCACCTCACCGGCGGGTCGACCCTCACCCGGCCAGGCGTTGCGCGTCGTCGAAGAGTTCCTGGAGCACCCGACGGAGTTCGGCCGTCTGGTCCCGCACCGCACGACGCGGCACCCGGCCACGCTCGTTCGTTTCCGGCATGGCCAGCGGCTCACCCACGGTGAGCACGACCCTGGCGGGGCGGATGAACTTGGCGCCTTTGGGCATGGCGGCCTGGGACCCACCGATTCCCACCGGCACGATCGGCACGCCCGTTCTGGCCTGGACGTACGCGGGTCCGTCGAAGAGCTCCTGCACCCGCGTGCCGGACTGTCGGGTGCCTTCGGGGAACATCACCAGTGACTCGCCCGCCTCGAGCACACCGACACAGGTGGCCAGTGCCTCGCGGTCAGGCGTTCCCCGATGCACCGGTATGGCGCCGAGCGCGGTCCACAGCTTCCCCCACGCCCCTTTCCACAAGGTGTCCTTGGCGAGGTATCGCACCCGCGGCGATTTCGGCACGCACCCCAATACCAGCGCGAAATCCAGGTTCGATCGGTGGACCGGGGCGAGGATGAACGGCCCGGCGGGGACGTTGTCCGCCCCGACGACCCGCAACCGGAACACCAGCTTCGCCAGATTGGTCAACAACAGGTACGCAAAAGCGTACAACCTCCGCCGATACGGGGTCGGCAACGCGGTGAGGTCCTCATCGATGTGGATCCGTTGCTCGGCGACGGTGAGCTGGGCCCCGTCCGGTCGTTCGGCGCTCACCGCACCGACTCCAACATTCCCAGGACCTCGGCCACGATCGCTTCGACGTCCCGGTCCGAGGTGTCCAGTGTCGTCGCACCATCAGCCACCCGCAACGGACTCGCGTCCCGGCGATAATCCGCGTTATCCCGGCGCGCCAGATCCGCCTGCACCTCGGCAGTGTCGCTCGCTCGCAACTCGCCCGCCCGGCGCCGGGCGCGCACCTCGGGTCTCGCGGTGAGGTAGACCTTGAGGGTTGCGTCGGGAAAAACCACGGTGCCGATGTCGCGACCCTCGACCACTCCACCGCCGTGATCGCTCACCCAGGCCCGCTGGCGGGCGACCATCTCGGTACGGACCTTGGGATTCGCAGCCACCGAGGACACCGCCGTGGTCACCCGGGGTTCCCGGATCGCGGCGGTGACATCGGCCCCGTCGGCGACCACCGCGTCAGACGTCAGGGCGAGCTCCAGCCCCACAGCCAGGGCGCCGACCGCGTCCTGATCGGCCGGGTAGACGCCACGATCGAGCACGGCGACCGTCAACGCGCGGTACATCGCGCCCGTGTCCAGATAATCGAGATCCAGCCGGTCGGCAAGACGGCGTGCCACCGTCGATTTCCCCGAGCCCGCCGGCCCGTCGATCGCGATCACCGTCATCGTGGGTCAACCATAGCCATGCAGGGTCTCCAGATCATCGAAGAAACCGGGGTAGGTCTTGGCCACGACCCCCGGGTGCTCGATGCCGATCCCCGGCGTGTTCAGACCGAGCAATGCGAAGCTCATGGCCATCCGGTGATCGTCGTGGGTGGCCACGACCCCCGGGGACGGTGTTCCCGGGACGATCGTGAGCCCGTCGTCGGTCTCGGACGCGTCGATACCCAATCGTCGCAGTTCGCCCACCACGGCGGCCAAGCGGTCGGTTTCATGGCCCCGGATGAATCCCACGCCCCGAACCCGCGTGGGCGACGAGGCGTACACGGCGACCGCTGACAGGGTCTGGACCGTGTCGGGCATGCCACCCAGGTCGACATCGATCCCCCGGAGTGGACCACCGGTGACGACCGTGGCATCGGTACCCCGTTGCACGGTGGCTCCCATCGCTTCCAGCACGGCGAGGAAGCCCGCGTCGCCCTGCCGGGAGTGCTCCCCGAGACCTGCCAGACGCACGCGGCCACCGGTGATCGCCGCAGCTGCCGCGAAGTAGGACGCCGCGGTGGCATCGGCCTCGACGACGTACTCGCACCCGGCGAGGCTGCCGGGTGCGACCCGGAAACGGCCGGGTCGACGCTCGTGCACCACGGCCCCGAAATCATCCAACACGCCGAGGGTCAGATCCACGAAAGGGCGGGCCGCGATCGCGTCGCCGGCAGCCACCTCGAGTCCACCTTCCAGGCGCGGTCCGATGAGCAACAGCGCACTCAGGAACTGGCTGGACGCCGAGACGTCGACGTCGACCGCTCCCCCAGACAGGTCCGTTCCGTCGATGCGCACCGGCAGATGGCCGGGTTCACCGAGATACTCCACCGTCGCTCCCAGACCGACCAACGCCTCCAGTATCGGCCCCATCGGTCTGGCGCGCAACGGCGGTGCACCATCGATCACGATCCCCCCGCCGACCAGTGCGGCGACCGGCGCGATGAACCGTGAGGTGGTCCCCGACAGTCGGGCGTCGATCCGGGTCTCGGCCCTCACCCGGTCACCGACGCCGGAGCGCACCTCGAGGCGGGTTCCATCGGCGTCGATGCGTGCTCCCAGGGCGCGCAGCGCCTCGATCATCGCCTCGGTGTCGTCGGCCCGCAATGCGCCTTGGAGGACCGACGGCGAGCCGGCCAGCGCGGCCAGGACCAGTGCCCGATTGGTGATGCTCTTGGAACCGGGCGGGCGCACCACGGCGTCGGGCGGATGCTCGAGGGGCTCGATGACGAGCACGGCGTCGCTCACGGGTCGCCGTCGTTCTGGATGAACGCCTTGAAACCGGCCGCGACCAAGCCGTTGCGGAGTCGCTCGGCATCTGCGGAGAGCACGCGCAGGTCCGCCATGCCCGCTTCTGCGTCGTCCAGATCCACCGTGTTGACCGCCGCAAGGTTGATGTCCATCTCGGTGGCCAGGACCGCGACCGGGACGAGCGCGCCGGGACGATCCGCGACGTGGACCCGTACCTCGCTGAATGGCCCCGCGGTACTCGGCCGGGTCGGGAGGTTGCGGCGAACCTGTTGGGCGTCGTCCAGCACCGCGAGCAGTCCGGCACGATCGCGGTGGGCGACGATCGTGCGGAGCTCACCCAGTTCGTCCCGGAGCTGATCGAGGATGCCGAGGATCGCGTCCCGGTTGTGCGCACAGACGTCGGGCCAGATCGCCGGCGATCCGGCGGCGATCCGGGTCATGTCGCGGAATCCGCCGGCAGCCAGGCGCAACAGGGCGGCGTGGTCCGAGGAATGTTCATCCGCCACCCGGACGAGCGCGGCCGCGGTCAGATGAGGCACGTGCGACACCACGGCGACGACCCGGTCGTGGTCGCCCGCGGCCAGGGTGAGCACCTGGGCGCCCAGCGACGCCACCACCCTTCGTACCGCCGCGTAGGTCGCATCGGCCGTGTTCGGCCCCGGACAGAGCACCCAGACAGCGCCGTCGAACAGGTCACCATGGGCCCCATCGAGCCCCAGTTGCTCCGAGCCTGCCATCGGATGTCCCCCGATGAAGCGCGGATCGTCGATCTGGGTGGTGACGGTCTCTTTGACCCCACCGACGTCGGTGACCACCGCGCGCGGGCACGCCGCGAGTGCGCGGCGGACCTCCGAGACGACGGTCCCCACGGGTGTGGCCACCACCACCAGGTCGCTGTCGACGTCCAGCCCCTCGGCTTCGCACGCGCCGAGTTCGATGGCCCGTTGCACGAGGCCCGGGGTGATGTCCACGCCACTCACCCGCCAACCCCGGCGGGAAAGGGCGAATCCCACCGACGCACCGACCAGTCCGGTTCCGATGACGGTGGCCCGTCGAATCTCCGGGTCCGTCACGGCACCACGTCGTCGCGCAGGCCGACCGCGCCCCTCAGATAGACATGGTGCATCTCGTCCCGCCGGCGGCTCGTGTACAGATGCACCAGCACCCGCACACACCGCGGGGTCGCCCCGGTGATGTCGAGTTCCCGGGCGCAGATCAGCGGCACATCTCCCAGGCCGAAGATCCGTGCCGAGGTCGCCGGAAACTTGGCGTGCAGATCGTCGGTGGCGGTGAACAGCACGCTGATGAGGTCGTCGTTCGCCAGCCCGTTCCGCGCGAAGAGCGCACCCAACAGCTCGATCACCGCGTCGTCGATGGCATCCGGGGTATCGACGTCCACCGTGGTGGCGCCACGCAGTGCGCGGACCACCCGGGCCGGTTCGTTCTCGCTCACGAGGTGCGATGCTACCGGGGCGGGTTCGCCGAGCCTGGAGCCCGCGGTTCCACCGCACGCTCCAGGGCGCGCAGCTCCTCGGGCTCGAGCGGCCGCCAGGCACCGGGAGCCAAACGGTCGTCGCGCAGCGGCCCGATCCGGGTCCGGACCAGGCGGATCACCTCACCCCCGACCGCGTCGATCATGCGACGCACCTGCCGGTTGCGTCCCTCGTGGATCACGATACGGAGCAGCCCTTCAGCAGGGGTCGACACCCGGGCCGGGGCGGTCATCCCGTCGTCCAGGGCGATTCCGGTGCGCAGCGCCCGCAGCTCGGATCGCCCGATAGAACCCGAGACCTGCACGAGATACTCCTTGGGCACCCCGAAGGACGGATGCGTGAGCCGGTGGGTGAGTTCGCCGTCGTTCGTGACCAACAGCAACCCTTCGGAATCCATGTCCAGGCGTCCCACCGGGTACACACGAGGTTCTTCGGGTACCAGTGACACCACCGTCGGTCGCCCTCGCGGATCGGCCGCGGTGCTCACCACACCGACGGGTTTGTTCAACAGGTAGTGGACATGGCCCGGTGCGACCGACACCGCAACGCCGTCCAGCTCGACGACCGCCCGATCAGGATCGACCCGGCGGCCCAGCTCGGCGACCTCGCCGTCGACCCGCACCCGGCCTTGGGCGATGTAGCTCTCACATTGGCGTCGGCTGGCGATACCGGCCGCGGCGAGCACCTTCTGCAGGCGCGCTCCTTCCCGGGACGAGGACTCATTCACGCTCGGGGTCATCCGGTGAGTCTCCCCCACCGTCACCGTCGTTCTCGGAGACCCGCAGACCCGCCTCCAGCGCCTCGACGACCTCGGGGCCGGGTATGAACTCGGCGAGAGGCGGCAACTCGTCGAGAGTGTCCAGCCCGAGCTTGGCGAGAAACGTCCGGGTGGTTCCGTACAACACCGCCTGGCCGGGGCCGGGATCGCGGGCGACCTCGACGACGTATCCGCGGCGTTCCAGGGTGCGGACCACCCCGTCGACGTTCACGCCACGGATCGCGGCCACCTGGGCCCGGGAGATCGGCTGCTTGTAGGCGATCACGGCCAGGGTTTCCAGTGCCGCGGCGGAAAGGCGTGCAGATCGGCCGTGCAGCGCGAAACGCTCCACATAGGCGCTCTGATCGGGATGACTCTGGTACCGGTAACCTCCGGCGACCCGAACCAACTCGAAACCCCGACCTTCGGCCTCGTACTGTGCCGCGAGTTCGGCGCACACCTCCTCGACCCGGCCCACCGGGACTTCCAGGAGTTGCGCCAGCAGTTGTGCCTCGACGGGTTCCTCGGCAACCATCACGACCGCTTCGAGCGCCCGCTGCACCTCGTCGGTCACCATGGCCGGGGTGTCAACCGTCGTACGCGTCGACCAGGGACTCGGTGACCTGCCATCGGGGAGTCCACGGATCGTCCGACCCCTGGGAACCTCGCCAGGTGATCCTGATGTCGCCGAAGGTCTCGGCCTGATCGAGGTCGACGAGGTCCTGTTTGCACAGCTCCAGAATGGCAAGGAACCGTACGACCACGTCCAACCGGTTGGTGCACGAGGCGGTCAGGGCCCGGAAACCGATGGTGCCCGAACGCCGCAGGTCATCCGCGATCTCGACCGCGGCGTCGGCCACGCTCACCCCGATCGGGGCGACGTGATCCAGGTCGATCCTGGGCTGGGGCCTGGGGCTGAGCGCCCGGGCGAACGCGTCGCGGACCCGTTCGGGGGTCACGCCGACCATGGGATCGGGGGCCAGCTCGCTGAAGCGCTCGTCCAGACCCGCCGTGCGCGGCGCCGAACGGGATGCGGCCCGGGCGATGAGCGCAAGCTCCCGGGCGGCGTCCTTGAACGTCTTGCA
>CAZEAV010000126.1:0-7409 GCA_964510215.1 uncultured Iamiaceae bacterium | reverse complement strand
CGTGTGGACCCAGGGCGAGCGGTTCGGCACCATCGGTGCCAGAGTCGGTGGCCGCAGCGTCGAGATCACCACCCACCGGGGCGAGGCGTACCGGCCCGACTCACGCAAGCCCGAAGTCACCTTTTCCACCGACGTCGCGGACGACCTGGCCCGCCGAGACTTCACCGTCAATGCCATGGCCATCGAACTTCCCGATCCCCGCCTCATCGACCTGTACGGCGGTGCGGACGACCTGGTCGCCGGACGGCTGCGCACCCCGCTCGCCCCCGAAGAGTCCTTTTCCGACGACCCGCTGCGCATGATGCGTGCCGCCCGGTTCATCGCCGGCCACCACCTGGAGCCCGATCGCGCGCTCGTGGACGCGGCCACCGCGATGGCCGAACGCCTCTCCGTCGTTTCCGCCGAACGCATCCGCGACGAGCTCGACAAGTTGCTGGTGGTGAAAGACCCCTCTGCCGGGCTGTGGTTCCTGGTCGACGCCGGCCTGGCCGATCAGTTCCTGCCCGAGCTGAGTGGCCTGCGCCTGGAACAGGACCCGATCCAGCGCCACAAGGACGTGCTCGCCCACACCATCGCGGTGGTCGCCAAGACCGACAATCGGCGCCTGCTCCGCCTGGCCGCGCTGTTGCACGACATCGGCAAACCCGCCACCCGGGCATTCGGTGCGAACGGCGTCAGTTTCCACCACCACGAAGTCGTCGGCGCCCGCATGGCCAAAACGCGCATGCGGGCCCTGCGTTACGGCAACGACGACATCGCCCGGGTGACCAAACTGGTGTTCCTGCACCTGCGGTTCCACACCTATGGAATGGGTTGGACCGATTCCGCGGTCCGGCGTTTCGTCCGCGACGCCGGTGACGAGCTGGACGACCTCATCGAGCTCACCCGGTGCGACTGCACCACCCGCAATCGACGCAAATCCGAACGGCTCTCCCGACGTATGGACGAACTGGAGCAGCGCATCGCGGAGCTGAACGACGCCGAGGAACTGGCGGCGATCCGCCCGGACCTGGACGGCGATCAGGTCATGGCGCACCTGGGTATCGGCCCCGGCCGTGACGTCGGCGCCGCGTTGAAGATGCTTCTGGAGGTGCGTCTGGACGAAGGCCCCCTCGACCCGGACGACGCGTACGCGCGCCTCGACGCCTGGTGGGCCGCCCGCAACGAACCCTGACCGCCCCGCCGGGCCGATACCCCCGCCGAGCCGGGTCCGAGTGCGCTACAACCCCTGTTTGCGCGCCCGCATGATCATGGTGGGCGGCACATAGCGCAGGAGGTCGGCCCACGCGGACGCCGGGGGCCGACCCAGTTCCGCGGCCGGTTCGGCCATCACGTCCACCCGGTAGTTGTTGCGGTTCAACAACGTGAAGAATCCCGCGATCGAATGGGGCTGGTCGAACCAGGACCGCCGGATCCGCAACGGTTCGGCGGCGCTCGGGTGCACCATCTCCAGCGCCGGGTGCGGCAGTGAGACGATCAGTGGCGCCTCCTGGCGCAGCACCCGGTGCACCTGGCGGATCAGACGTGGGAGGTCGTCCACGCCGAGGAGCCCGTAGGCGGACAGCACCACGTCGATCCCGTCCGCACGCAGAAATGCCAGATCGGCGAGCTCGCCCGTGTGGAGTTCGACCTTCACCTCGCAACGTTCCGCTTCGGCGCGTGCCAACGCGACCTGGTCGCCATCGGGATCCACCGCGATCACCTTCGCGCCGGCCAGCGCCATGCGGACGGCATTGTGACCGGCTCCGCAGCCCAACTCGAGCACCCGGCGACCCTCGAGATCGCCGATCAGGTGCAACTCGGATTCTCCGGGGATGGCGCCACCGAAGACGATGTCGTCGGGCAGCGACCGGGCACCGGGGTCCGACAAGGTGAAGCGTTCCCACGTCGGGGCGGGATTTGCCAGGGCATGGTCGGAGGTCATGACAAATGAGTCTGGTCGCGTCGACAGGTTCCGGGGTGGATACCGGTCCGCGATCTCGACACCGACAGGGAACGGTGATCTACCGTTTCGGTCCGGATGGAACGCATCGGTGAACCGGGTGGTGGGCCCTTCGTCGCCCGCGACGAGGAAATGGCCCTGATTCTCGCGGAGATCGGCCGCGGGGCCACTGAAACGGACCGCCCGAGCGGGGTCGTGGTGGTCGGTGCCCCAGGCGTGGGCAAGACCCGTCTCGCCGACGAGGTGGCCCGCGCCTATGAAGGGCCCCTGCGTCGTGTCGTGGGCACCCGGGCCACGCGGCTGACCCCCTTCGGTGCCGTCGCACCGCTCGCCCCAGGCCGTTCCCCACGGGATTTCGACGATCTGGCCTCCTGGTACGGCGCGGTGAGGGGTGCGCTGGGCGGTGGGCAGAGGCCGCTGCCGTTGTTGGTCGTCGACGACGCGCACCTGCTGGACGCCGCGGGCTCGGCTCTCCTGTTGCACCTGGTGGTGACCGCGTCGGCAACCGTCGTTGCCACGGTGCGCCACGGTGAGTGGTGCCCGGATGCGGTCACCGCCCTGTGGCGTGACGGTCACGCTCGACGGGTCGATCTGCAACCGTTCTCGGCGACCGAGGCCGAAGCGCTCATCGCCTCGTTGTTGCCGGGTCACGTCGCCTCTCGAACCGTCCATCAGCTCATCGCCTTGTGCGGAGGCAACGCCCTGTTCATCCGAGAGGTCGTCATTGCGGCCCGGGCGACCGGTTCGCTCGTCTTCGAGCGGGGCATGTGGCGCTGGAGCGGCGCGGTCGAAGAGGTGCCCCGGCTCGTCGACGCGGTGGAACAGCGCATGGGGACACTCGACGACGCATCCTGGACGGGTCTTGCCACGATCGCGCTGGGCGAACCCCGTCCCGTTCGCGCCGCACGGAGCATCATCGAGCCCGAAGTGCTCACACGGCTTGAGACGCGCGGGCTGATCGAGGTGGACGAAAGGCCCGACGGTGCCTCCTGTTCATGCGTGCACCCGCTCTACGGCGAGATCGCCCTGCACCGGGTCGGGTTCTTCGAGCGTCGACGTGTCGCGGGTGCGCTGGCCGAAGCCCTTGCCGAATCGGCGGTCGTGACCGATGATCTCCGCCTGTCGATCACCCGGAGGCGGCTGGAAGCAGGGCAGACCCCCAGCGGAGAGGACCTGCTCGATGCCGCGGTCATCGCCGCGGACGCATTCGATTTCGCCCTGGCGGAAGATCTGGCGCGAGCCGCCCTGGCAGACGGGACGTATCCCCGGGCGGCGATTCCCCTGGCGCGTGCACTCGTCGCCAAAGGCGACGCGGGGGAGGGCGAGGAAGTGCTCGCGCGCTTCGAAGCAGCGATCCTGACCGACCCCGACCCCGAGGTGCACCGGCGCTATGTCGACACCCGGTTCAACGCGCTCCACATGGCCCAGGGTCGACGTGCCGACGTCCTCGAGATGTTGGAGCGTTTCGAGCGGGCGCCCGGAGCGACCACGGAGATGGGGCGTCGCGACCTGGCGGATCTGGCGGACGCGTACCGGGCCCGGGTGCTCGTGGGCGAAGGACGGTTCGACGAGGTGCTCGCGGTCTCCGAGGCGGTGCGGGCACGCCCCGACGCCCCGGGTCTCGCCCGACTGCACGCGTTGCAGACCGCCGGTGAGGCACTCGCCTATCAGGGGCGGACGACCTCGGCCCGGGCCATCCATGCCCAGATGTGGGACCTTGCCGCCACCGGCGAACGGGATGTGCGCGTCGCTGCGGTGTGGGCCGGGATGCAGGAGGTGTTGTGCCTCACTCAGGAAGGACGCGTCGACGACGCGGCGGACTTCATCGAACCGGTCGTGGCGTCCCTGCGGACGAGCGCGGATCTCGAATCCCGAGGTCTGGTGTACCTGGCGCTTGCTGCGGTGCGACTCGGTCAGGGCCGCCCCTCGAGTGCACGCGCCTGCGCGCTCGACGCGCTCGACTCCTATCGGGGGTTCGACCCGGGTGGCGGTCGTGCCTGGGCACTGGCGTTGCTCGCCCAGGCCGAGGCGCTGCGTGGGGATGTGCCGGCGGCAGTGGCCTCAGCCGATGAGTGCGCGGCGTATCGTGAACGGGTTTCCGGGGCGCGGTCGATGCTGGACTTCGCGTTGGCGGACGCGTACGTGGCGATGGCCCAAGGTCGTGCGACGCACGGTGCACAGATTCTCATCGACGCAGCCGCCGGCTTTGCCGACATCACGATGTCGCGGATCAGAGCGCTGCATCGTGCGGCGACACTGGGAGCGGACCCGGCTCCTCTGGTCGACGTCACGGCCGGACTCGCGTCCGGCACCGAGTGTGCCCTTGCCGACATCTGCGCCGCGCACGTTCAGGCGATGGCGGACCACGATGCCGCCGCGCTCGAGCAGGTCGCCGAACGTTTCGCCGACCTCGGTCTCACCTTGCGTGCCGCCGAAGCGGCCGCGCAGGCAGCCGATCGGTATCGCGCGACCGGCGTCCGATCCGGGGCAATCCGAACGAGCGCGCGCTGCCACGCGTTGCTGGATCGCTGCGAAGGTGCCGACGTGGTCGCGATCACCGACCTGGCGACGCCGCCGCAACTGAGTCGACGGGAGCGCGAGGTCGCCCGGGTTGCAGTAGCCGGGAAGTCGAACCGCCAGATCGCCGATGAGCTGTCGATCTCGGTGCGCACGGTCGAGTCACACCTCTACAACGTGTTCGCCAAGCTCGGGGTGTCCGACCGGAGTGCGTTGGCGTCGGTGTTGTCCGATCCGTCGGAGCGGTGATTTCAGTGGTCGACTACTGAGAACTCCGGTGCCGGGCATCGCTACGTTGCCGGGTGATGGCTGATGAGGACCCGATCGACGAGTTGCCGTCGATGATGGCGGTGGCGTTGCGGCTGCGCTCGGCTGGGCACGATGATGCGACGATCGCCACGGCGACGGGGATTCCCGTGCAGGGGGTGGCGTCGCTCGTCGAGTTGGCGCAGGCCAAGCTCGAGGGCCTCCGAGGCAACGTCTCGGAACCCTGACCGCTATCTCATGTCGCTTGCAGCGACCCGTCCAGGGCCTCCGGGCAGAAGAATTCAGTAGTGGATTACTGAGGCGCTCCCGACGGCGCGCTCGTACCGTCGCCGGTGAGGTGCCCGTGTGGGCGCGCCTGGAGTCGTCCCCTCGGAGGTCGTCATGTCCACGTCGTTTTCCCGAATCCGCCGCCGGCACGTGATGCAACCCGATCGGCCCGGTCGGCATCGTCTGTTCGCTTTGGTGGCGGTGCTGGGCCTGGTGGTGGGCGCGTTCGGGCTCACCTCGTGCCATCCCACCTCGGCGCACACCGCGTTGCAGCTCACCGTGACCGATTCCGCGTCGTCGAATGCGCCGGCGGCGAACGTGACGGTGTCGGTGTCGGTGTACCAGCCCCCTCGTCCGGGCGTCGTCCCAATCCCGGCGATCGTGGCCACCGGGATCACCGACGCGAACGGCAACGTGTGGTTCACCCACGATCAGCTGCCCGCCGACGACTATGTGGTGAGCTTCGGTTCGGGGCCGTCCAAGACGTGGTATCCGGATGCGACGACGCTGTCTGCCGCGACGCCGGTCACGGTGACCGACACGTCACCTACCCAGATCAGCGGGTCACTGGCGGTCGACGACGGCTACATCTTGGGGATGGCGAGCAATTCGGCTGGAGACGGAATTGCCGGCGTGACGGTCACGGCGTATGACGCGGCGACCGGAAAGCAGGTCGGCTCGACGCGGACCGAGTCCGTCGGCACGGTCGGCTCGTACAACCTCTATCCCGGTGACATGCAGGGCGGGCAATTGTACCGGGGTCAGTTTTACAAGATCGGCTTCACGAAAGCGGGTTACGCAACGCAGTACGTCGGGGCGGGCGGATCTGTCGCGTACTCCCTCGCCGACGCGGTGCTTGTCGCCGCGGGACAGCAACATCACGTGCAGATCAACGCGACGATGCAGCCCGAGTCCACGATCACCGGCACGGTGAAGCCGGATGGGACGGACCCGGTCGCGGGAGCGATCGTACTTGCCTTTGTCGCCGGCACGAACCATCTGGCCACGTACGCGACCACCGCAGCCGACGGCACCTTCACGCTGCACGGGCTGAGTGGCACCGGGTACAAGCTCGAGATCGTCGACCCGGGGGGCACGTATGCGCCGATGGTGCTCGGCGCGGGAACCGGGCCCGGCGCGACGCCCGGTCCGGCAAACGGCTCCACGTTCTCACTCCAAGCCGGGGGGGACCTGTCGGTCGGCACGATCTCGCTCACCGTCGGCACGGACTGCGCCGCCGCCCAGGCGGGTACGTCGACCGACCTCGACTACGCAGATCTGCACAATTGCGACCTGGCGAACGCGGACCTGTCCTCGGTGGGCCTCGCGCACGCGGACTTGTCCGGGGCGAACCTGTCCCACGCGACCCTGCCGGATAACGGGCAGTCTCCCAATCCATCGCTGACAGGCGCGAAGCTGCGCGACACGAACCTCTCGCAAGCACAGGTGGCCTCGTCGTTCGACGCCCCGAACTTCATCGACGCGGATCTGTCCGCCGCAGACCTGTCGAGCGCAAAAATGCTCGGGGCGGACTTCAATGCTGCAACGTTGGTCGGCGCGAACCTGTCCCACACCGACCTATCCGGTGCTCACATCGACGGTGCGAACGTGTCGGGCGCGGACTTGTCGGCAACGACGTTCCTCCACACCACCACGTACGACCTGACGTGGTCGACCCCGCCCACGATCCCGAGCGGTTACCGGCTCATCGGCACCAATATCGTCGGTGCAGGTGTGTTGCTCCAAGGGGTCGACCTTTCGGGTCAGGATCTGTCGGGCATGAACCTCGCCGATGTGTGGATCTACGACGTCGACTTCTCGAATGCCGACCTGACGAACACGACACTGACGAATACCTACTGGAACGCCGCTGACTTGTCCGGCGCGGACCTTTCGGGCGCGACGCTCACCGTGGGCTATTCAACAGGTCTGACCTCGAATGCATCGACCGTGTTGCCCACCGGCTGGGAAATCGTGGACGGTTCGTTCGTACAGAACTGACCCTCCCCGACCCAGCCGGCCCTTAGTCGCCCAGTTCGCCTGCGGCGAACTGCTCAACCCCGACCCAGCCGGCCCTTGATGGACCAGTTCCCCTCAGGCTCCGCCCGAGGCGAACTGCTGCACCATCTTGTGGGCGTCGGCGTCGTGGTACTGCACCGGGGGGGATTTCATGAAGTACGCGGCGGGTCCTTCCAGCGGGCCGGCCAGGCCCCGATCGAGCCCGAGCTTGGCGCACCGCAATGCGTCGATGATCACGCCCGCGGAGTTCGGCGAGTCCCACACCTCGAGCTTCAACTCGACGTTCAGAGGCACGTCGCCGAAGTTGCGACCCTCCAGACGGATGTACGCCCACTTGCGGTCCTGCAACCACGCCACGTGGTCGCTCGGTCCGATGTGCACGTCGTCGTCCGCGATG
>CAZEAV010000125.1:3034-7464 GCA_964510215.1 uncultured Iamiaceae bacterium | reverse complement strand
CCATCGCCATGTCTCCTTTTGGGGCGATGTCTCCACGCTACGAGGGGAAACCCAGACGAGGCTCCAAGATGGAGGGGAAGAACGAGCCCTTCCGCAGCTTCGGGGAGTCGCACTTGCACGTCTCCGACTTTGGTGGCCAGCAGCTTCGGGCGCGTGCCGTTGCGCTCGGTCTCGCGGTCCTCGGTACGCTCGTAACGCTCCGTGCCACACCTGCGGCGTCGAACTCGACGAGCCCTTGGAACACGGCGCGGACCGACTCGCGATTCATGTCCACGCCATCGCCGCTGCGGAACGCCTCGGGCAACTCAGACAAGGCAGACTGAGACAAGGCAATCGCTGGTTTTCTTTCAGTGCGTGACTTGATCGTTTCACACCGAAGATCCCGCCGATGGCCGCCTACTTCACGCAGCCCCGCCGTTGGACATCAAACCCCCACCACACCAGGGGCTTTCTGTGCGCCGTGCTGGAGTGCGTCCGCCGCGCCGGGCCGGAACGCATGGCCAGGTTCTGCCAGTGGCACTGGCACCCCGGCCGCGGACAACGGGTGGGGACGGAGCCGTGAGCCACCACCGAAGAGTGGTGCGGTTGCAGTAGCTCGCTGATCGTCTCGCGGGAACAAGTCGTGTCAGACGTCGCGGTCAGGTGATGGCGGAGGACGCGGAATGCCGTCTCGGCGGCACAGCGAGGTGATCCAGCCCTTGCACTGTTGACAGGTCAGCACAGGCGGGCTAACTTTCAGTCAGGTGGGCCAATGGGTGGCCCAATCTCGGGCATCATGCGGCCTCCGGCGACCAGAGAAGGTGACCTAGACGTGAAGCACCATACGGACATACCACGCCGCACGCTGTTGGGAGCGACCCTTGGTACCGCGGTCCTCGTCGCGTCCACCGCTTGCGGACGAACTTCCTCGGGCGGTGGTAGCCAAAGCGCGAAGGCAGGCGGCACAGCTTCTTGGCAGCCGACTCGACCAGTGACAGTGGTTGCACCTTTTAGCGCAGGCGGTTCTACCGGAGTGATGACTCGAGCGATCGCTGCCGGAGTAGAGGAGGTCCGCCCTAAGGTCCAGGCGCGCGCAGAATACCGTGCAGGAGGCGGGGGTGCTGTCGGCTACACGTACGTCTTTCAACAGTCGGATGACCCACACTGTTTGGTTGCCGCTTCCCCATCGATGATCGGGCTACCGCTGACCGGTGATATGCCATGGTCGGTTCAAGACTTCACAGGCATCGCGATATTCGCGGAAGACCCAATGGTTCTATTTGCGCGAGCTCAAGCTAAATTCCACACTCTGCAAGAACTCGTGGAGTTGTCTGGCCGCTCTGAAGTCCTAGCCGGCACGGCTGGTGCCGTGGGCGTCGATGCTGCCACGCTTCGAGTAGTCCAAGAAGCAACCGGCCTCAATATCAAGGTCGTTCCGTACGATGGTGGAGATGAGGTCCTAGTTGCGCTGCTTAGCGGAGATGTCGATATCGCAGCGGGCAACATCGGCGACTACGTGGGGCAATTGGAGGCAAAGAAGGTCGTCGCGCTGGCCACACTGGCAGAAAGACGATTCGAAGACCCCGCCTTCTCCCATATCCTCACCGCTAAACAACAAGAAATTGATGCGGTGTTTACACAATGGCGCGCAGTATTCGCGCCCCCAGGTATCACCAAGAAACAGCAGGAGTATTGGACCCAAGCAATCAGGGATTGGGCCGACACGGACACTTACAAGGAATACGTTAGTACGTATTACAAGACTCCAGTGATGATTACTGGAAAGGCGATGGAACAATACATGGCCCAGCAGACAAAGGTCTACTCGCGGCTAGTGTGATCAGCCGCCGCACCGTATTCAGATTGATCCTTAACCCATCCAAACGCCCTGGAAGTCTGGAAGGAATTATGAAGTCACGGCTCCATGACCTAACGAGCGCGTGTGTGGTGATTTGCCTGGGATTGTTCTTCTCGATCGGATCTCTTCAATATCGCGTTGTAACAACCGGTTCCGTGGCTGGGCCTGGTTTGCTTCCCCTGATAGCTGGCTTAGTTCTGCTTGCCATCGGGATGACAATGGCGATCCACGCTCAACCGTTCGCTCGCACGGGATCGGCAAATAATAATAGCCAGAGTGAGAACTTGGCTCGCGAGCAGGCGGAAGATTTATCTGTAGCCTCGGATGCGCCAACCGAAACCGAGCCCGGCTCGTCAAAGAAGGTCTGGACGGCTTATGCGCTGGTCTTCTGTGCTTTGTTGGCTACTCCCTTCAGTGGCCTCCTGCTCGCATTTGGCCTACTGATCCTTCTTCTTCTCACAGTTGTTGAAAGGGAATCGCCATTGCTGGGGCTCGCGGTTGCAGCGGGCGCTACCTTCATAGGTTGGATACTCTTTGTCCACTTCCTAGGCATTCCTGTGCCAACGGGCTTCTTTGGGGAGTAACACCGTGGACATTCTGACATATGTACTAGACGGGTTCGCTACCACTCTTACGCCAACGAACCTCATATATTGCTTTGCGGGCGTGGTAGTAGGCACGGTGGTTGGGCTTCTGCCCGGGCTAGGGTCATCGACCGGAGTCGCGTTGTTGCTTCCATTGACTCTCGACCTCGAGCCGGTCACGGCCCTGATCATGCTCGCTGGCATCTACTACGGGAGTCAGTACGGAGGAACAATCACTTCGGTGCTCGTTGCGACTCCAGGGGAGCCTTCGACCGTAATGACCGCTGTCGACGGTTACGCACTTGCTCGGAAGGGGCGACCGGGCCCTGCCCTTGCAGTCGCTGCGGTCGCTTCCTTCGTGGCAGGCACACTCAGCATTGTCCTGCTCATGATTTTGGCACCGCTCCTTGCGAGCGTTGCCCTTAAATTCGGCCCTCCCGAATACGCCGCGCTGATGCTCATGGCCTTTGTAGGCGTAACCCTCTTTTCTGATGGATCCCGCATAAAGGGATACGCTGCCGCCGCATTCGGCGTAGCGATCGCGACTGTTGGACTTGACCCCCAAACGGGCGTCGCTCGATTTACCTTTGGCGATGTAGAGCTCTCGGGCGGGATCGGTTTCGTGGAGGTTGTCATAGGCCTCTTCGCCATCGCAGCCGTTATGCAACAATTGAAACACGGCATATCAGCTCCGATCAAGACGCGATTCCGCGAGATGCTCCCGACACGAAACGACCTTAAACGAACGTGGAAACCTACGGTGCGCGGCGGTCTTATAGGATTCCTCGTCGGAGTTCTCCCCGGAAGCGGGGCAACGCTCGGTTCGTTCCTCGGCTACGCAGTTGAAAAGAAGTTGTCTCCTAACAAGAGTGAATTTGGGCACGGTGCAATTGAAGGCGTTGCAGCACCGGAGGCGGCGAACAATTCGGCTACAAACGGAGCTTTCGTCCCAACGCTCGTGCTCGGCATCCCCGGTTCAGGAACCACTGCCGTTCTATTAGGAGCCTTCGTAGCCTTCGGCGTACACCCTGGTCCACTCTTGCTCGATCAGCAACCGAAACTCGTATGGGGGCTCCTGGCATCATTCTACGTGGGCAACGTTATCCTCCTCATCCTAAACTTGCCTCTCGCGCCGCTGTTTGCTTCCATCCTAAGACTTCGTTACCAGGTCCTTTACCCCTTGATTCTCTTCTTCGCATTTATCGGCGCGTTCGCAATGGAGAACCGCGTATGGGGGATGTGGGTAGCCCTTGCGGCTGGTGTAATTGGATACGGCATGTCTCATCTTGGCTTTCCTCCAGTCCCATTAATACTCGGCTTGATTTTGGGCTCTGATTTTGAAAAAGCGTTGATCACATCCACCTCACTCGCGGAGGGCAACATATTTTACATCTTCCACCGCCCCATCGCTCTGACAATTCTACTGTGCATCGGCCTTCTCGCGTTGCTTCCCGCAGGCAAACTCCTTACGGCGCGAATCGCCGGCAAGAAGAAGACGGACCGCAGGCAGAAGCAAAAGGAGGAAATAACATGGAGAGGGTAGATCGTAAGTGACCGCGGCTGCTCTTCCTGTGCCTAGATTTGCTCTCCAATTGTCCGGTGGCTCCGACATCGAACAATGGCGTGATTGCGTACGACTAGCCGACAATTCTGGCTTCTGGGGGCTCGGAATTGGTGATTCGCAGTCCATTTATCCTGATACCTACGTCCGGGCTACCCTGGCGGCGCTCGACACCCGGAACATGCGGTTCGGTCCTTCAGTTACGAATTCCGTGACGCGGCATCCCGCGGTGACTGCGAACGCGATCGCTACAGTCAATCAACTGTCGCAAGGACGGGCCTTTGCCGTTTTTGGAACGGGTGACAGCTCAGTGAGGAACCTGGGACTGGGGCCGGCGCGGCTGTCAGACCTTGAAAATTACATAATGACGGTTCGTGACCTCCTAGAGACTGGCGCGTCGCACTGGCTGGGCGCTTCGGTTCGGCTGGCGGGTCGCAATTGCAGGGTG